>JAZQUE010000037.1:0-4229 GCA_045631145.1 Eubacteriales bacterium | reverse complement strand
AAGTCGTAGGGTGCGTCCTTAACGACGGCTCTCGGGAAGGCGATAGCCTCCTTGTTTCCTATCCTTGCAAGGGCGTCCATTTCTGCGCCGCCCGCATATCCTATTCCCATAACCCTTGCCACCTTGTCAAAGGCTTCTCCCGCCGCGTCGTCGCGGGTTATTCCGACGGTCTCGTATTCGGTGAAGGAGGTCACCTTCATCAGCGAGGTATGTCCTCCCGATATGACGAGAGCGAGAAACGGGGGCTTCAGGTCGGGATATTCTAGGTAGTTCGAGGCAACGTGTCCTCTTATATGGTTTACCGCAAGAAGAGGCTTATGGGAAGCGTAAGCAAGAGACTTCGCGAAGTTTACTCCCACGAGGAGCGCTCCCACGAGCCCAGGGCGGTAGGTTACCGCAATCGCGTCGATTTCCTTCACGCAGAGTCCTGCGTCCTTCAGAGCGTCCTCGGTGAGCGAGCTTATCGCCTCGATATGAGCACGGGATGCTATTTCGGGCACGACACCCCCAAAGCGCTTGTGCATTTCTATTTGTGAAAGTATTTTGCAGGAAAGAATTTTTCTGCCGTCCTCAACTACGGCGGCAGAGGTCTCGTCGCAAGACGATTCAAGTGCAAGTATCTTCAAGATTATCTGTCCTTATCAAAAAAATAGTTCATAACGACGGCGTCCTCACGAGGCTTTGAATAAAAATTCTTCCTCTTCCCCATTTCACGAAAACCGCATTTTTCGTATAGCCGTCGGGCAGGTATATTCGACTCTCTTACCTCAAGGGTAATATATTCAAGCTTCAGGCTCTCCCCCATCCTTATAGCCTCTCGTACGAGCTTTTCGCCGATGCCTTGTCCTCTTCTTTCGGGGTGCACCGCAACGTTCGTAATACTTCCCTCACCCGATACGGCGTAAAGTCCGATATAGCCGAGAGCCTTCTCCTCCTCCCACACCAAAAAATGCGAAAGGGGGCTTGAGAGGGAGTCTTGAAACGCCTTTTCGCTCCAAGGCTCGGAGAAGCAAAGCTCCTCAAGCGTTACGGCATCGGGAATATGCCTTTTTTCGAAAGCTTTTATCATTTAATATCCGAACTGTCCCGAAAGGGAGTCGTCGTTTTCTATCCAGTCGGATACCTCGATTACTCGGTATTCGGTTGCCGTATCTCTCACAACAACCTTTTCGATGCCCGCGTTTATTATCATTCTTCGGCAAAGCTGACAGGGGCTCGTGCCCTCGGCAAGCTCGCCCGTCTTATAGTCGATGCAGGCAAGGTAAAGCGTCGAGCCTATCATTTCCTCTCGGCTTGCGGCGATAATGGCGTTCTGCTCGGCGTGCACCGAACGGCAGAGCTCATAGCGCTCGCCTCTCGGAATATTGAGCTTTTCCCTCATACAAAATTGAAGGTCGCAGCAGTTTTTTCTGCCTCTCGGCGCTCCCGCATAGCCCGTCGATACGATGTTATCGTTTTTTACGATTATCGCACCGAACACTCGGCGGATACAGGTTCCTCTCTTTGCTACCGTCTGAGCAATATCAAGATAATAGTTCTCCTTGTCGGGTCGGAGTGTCGCCATAAACGTCCTCTTTTCCGAGAGCAAAGGGGCTCTCTCATTAATTCGTGAAAAAATAACAATCTCATATAATTATAAAGTATAAGTAGTCTTTTGTCAATAAGATATTGATTTTTTAACATTTATTTGCTATACTTTAATAGTCGAAATTAAGGAGGACAAAAAATGAAAAAATTTTTTTCGCTTTTTTATACGGCGCTTTGCCATTTTTCGCTTGCATTTTCGGGAATACTCGTATTCTTCTGGTCGATAATGAAAAAAACGCAGTACATTGACCACGAGAACATTTCGGCATTCCTCGCCTTTGCGGTAATCTTCGGGCTCTCCTCCCTTCTTTTCGCAATACCGAAAATACCGTACTTTCTCAAGGTAATAGTTCACTTCATCGTGAATACTGCGAACTTCATTTTAAATCTCGCCCTCGTCGACGGCATCACCACCATCAGACTCTTTATATTCACGGCACTTTTTGCGGTGATTTACTTCTTGATATTCGTAGTAGTAATGCTTTTCGAAAGTCTTGCAAAAAAGGCTGAAGAAAAGAGCGAATGATGGTATATACCAATATATCTCGGAAATTCAATATACTCGACTTAGTTTCGTTGCGATATGATATAAATCTCGTTGCCGTCAGGCAACATATCGCGTACGAAGTACATATCGAGTCTGCAAGACATATCGAAAATCTCGATAGAGGTTTATATCACAAAAGCGTACTGAAGCTCAGTACGCTTTTTATATTTGCCCTCTCAGGCTTCGAGTCCCCTCCTTTTTTCTACATAAACAAAAAAACAGATGCGTTTGCATCTGTTTTTTTGTTTATGGGGTGAGTGATGGGACTCGACGAAATGCTGCGCATTCCTTTTCGCTCGGGCATAGCCCTTCGCGCACCTACCTGAAAACGATTCACCGAATCGTTTTCTTTACGGTAGTTGCCCTCTCAGGCTTCGTGTCCCCTCCTTTTTTCTACATAAACAAAAAAACAGATGCGTTTGCATCTGTTTTTTTGTTTATGGGGTGAGTGATGGGACTCGAACCCCCTTCAAAACATTATATATAATGCAAAAACGGCATTACTGCATCTTTTTTACACTATTTATTGAAAAAATCGTTCAATTTTGAAGCATATTCTTTCTGCCTTGTTTGCCTGATATGAGTATAAATGTCTTGTGTCATTGCTATCGTACTGTGTCCCAAAAGATACTGTGCATCCTTTGCATCGAGCCCTGCCTCAAATAGTATAGTAGCGTAGCCGTGTCGTAGTTGATGTGCGGTTACAGAAGTGTTATTTCTTCTTTGCCACTGCTTCCATTTTCTTGTAAGCATCGACTCGTGCCAGAGTTCCCCTTTTGAGTTCGGGAAGATAAGTCCGGTTTTAGACCTATCGAGTTTGGCGGCGAGCTTGTCAAGAAGAACAACGTCTCTGAAACCTGCTTCGGTTTTAGTTGATTTAATGTATGGTGTATTTCCTTTAAAGCCAACGGCTTTATTGATGTGAATAATTTTTTTCTCCCAGTCGATATCTTCGTAGGTTACAGCAAGCGCCTCTCCCCTTCTGCACCCGGTGTACAAAAGGAAGAAGGGCAAAAGCCAATCGCTGTTTTCTACTACTTCGAATTCTTTATCAGTCGGGAGCTCCCTCTTCTTTTTCGGAAGACCTTTGGGGATATGTATAGCGGAACAAGGGTTATACGTTATATCTCCGTTCACTATCGCTTTATTGAAAATCATATTGATTACGTTGAGTTGAGTGGAAATTACTTTGCCCGAATATTTCTTGCTTTGCAAAGCTTTAAGTAAATTCGTTATTTCCTGAGTCGTAATATCTTTTATAAATCTATCTTTAAAATATTCAAGAGCAACCTCGAACCGAGCGTGATAACCGTGCATCGTGGAAGGCACTACTTTTTCGGAATGCTCTTCCCACCAATCTTCTGCAACCTTAGAGAACAGTATTCCGTTTTCTTGACGCTCCTGATAGTCTCTGATTTTTTTAAGCACGTCCGCCTTGGTTTTGCCGTAAAAATATTTTCTTTTTCCGTTTATGGTCATAGACTCCTGCCATAAGCCGTCCGAGCGTCTCGTCATATCGTTCTCCTTTCTCCTCTTTTGCATTAGCAAAGGAGGTTTTTTTATGCATTTTTACTATTTTTTGCTAACGAACAAGAAATTCGTTTTTTCGACACTATGCTCTTGTTATATTTTATTATCGTCATTATACAAGCTAATAACAATTTTATCGTCTCTGTCCTCTTTTGACCCATAGCAAGAGAGGAGCTTTTATTCATCGGCTATAAAGAAGTTCAAATATAGCGAAATGAAAATAAGGGTGGTGAGATTGTGAAGAAAAAGGATGTTCAAATTCTCACGCTTTGGAAGACTCTGACAGAGCACGAGAAAAAAGAAGTACTTAAAAAGCTTAAACAAAAGGCAAATCACAAAAGAGAAGGGCGTTAAGCTCTTTTCTTTTTGTATTATATAATGGTAAACAAAATGTTTATAGAAAATAAAAATTTTTCAAAAAAACTATTGACAAATTACACCTAAAGGTGTACAATATATACAGAAAGCTAAGGAAGGGAGGGGTGCCTATGGAGAGAAAAATAAAAAAGCTTATCAAGTTGGTGCAACAACTTAATAAGCTTGCGATAGAGATTATCTCGCTAAT
>JAZQUE010000036.1:0-5105 GCA_045631145.1 Eubacteriales bacterium | reverse complement strand
ATAAATTTATGGCGCTTGCAAAGAGCGAGAACCTTGAGGCGACCGTCGTTGCAAGAGTTACCGAAAGTCCCCGTCTCGTTATGACGTGGAGAGGTAAGACGATAGTTGACGTTTCGAGAGAGTTCTTGAACTCGAACGGCGCAGAAAAGCATATTGCCGTCAAGGTAAAGAAGCCCGAGGTACACGCGAAGCCGATTTACGAGAACTTCGAGGAGGGGCTTATCAAGACTGCCTCCGACCTCAATGTGTGCTCAAAGAGAGGTCTCGTCGAGCGCTTCGACTCGACTATCGGCGCAGGTACGGTAATGATGCCCTTCGGCGGTAAAAATCAGCTCACGCCCTCTCAGGCGATGGTAAATAAAATTCCCGTTGAGATAGGCGAGACCGACGACGTTTCCTTTATGTCGTGGGGCTATAACCCCTTCATCAGCGAAAAGAGCCCCTATCACGGAGCTTATCTTGCGGTGCTTGAGTCGCTCGCGAAGCTCGTTGCGACGGGTGCAGACGTAACGAAGGACACCTACTTCACATTCCAGGAATACTTTGAAAAGCCCCGCACCGACGCTTACCGTTGGGGTAAGCCTCTCTCGGCGCTCCTCGGCGCATACAAGGCGCAGATGGACTTTGAGATTGCCTCTGTCGGCGGTAAAGACTCGATGAGTGGCTCGTTCGAAAATATCGACGTGCCTCCCACACTTGTCTCCTTCGCAGTCGCTCACGGAAAGACGGGCGACGTTATAACGAGCGAATTCAAGGGCAGCGGTCACAAGACGGTACTCATCGCGCCCGTATATAACGAAAATGCTCTTCCCGACTCCGAGTCGCAGAAGAGAGTATTCGAGACGGTGACGAGGCTCATAAGAGAGGGCAAGGCTCTCTCGGTGAGAACGCTCACCATCGGCGGTATTGCCGAGGCGGTAATAAAAATGTCGCTCGGTAACTCTGTCGGCTTTGAATTCAATTCAGATATTTCTCTTGAAAAGCTCTTCGCCTACGGTTACGGCTCGTTTATCGTCGAGCTCTCGGGCGAGACGGACGAGGGAATACTCCTCGGTCACACTATCGAGGAAAAAGCCTTCATCTACAAGAACGAAAAGGTTTCTCTCGATGCCGTCGTGAAGGCTTACGACGAAAAGCTCGAGGGTGTTTACCCCGTAAATACGGGTAAGACCTACGACAAGCCCGAGAAGTACAGCTACTCCTCTCCCTATACCTATAAGTCGAAAAACGGCGCTCCCCTTCCCCGAGTACTCATTCCCGTATTCCCCGGCACTAACTGTGAATACGACAGTGCAAGGGCGGTAAGAGAGGCAGGCGCCGAGCCCGAAATCTTCGTTATAAATAACCTTTCCTCGACCGCTATTGCCGAATCTGTGCATAACTTCGCTCTTTCGGCGGCAGCGTCGCAGATTATCTTCATTCCCGGAGGCTTCTCGGGAGGCGACGAGCCCGACGGCTCGGGTAAGTTCATTACCGCCTTCTTCAGAAACGGAGAGATAAAGGAGGAGGTCAAGACGCTCCTCGAATTGCGTGACGGACTTATGTGCGGTATCTGTAACGGCTTCCAGGCGCTCATAAAGCTCGGTCTCGTGCCCTATGGCGAGATAACAGAGCCTACCGCCCACGCTCCCACCCTTGCAGGCAACGTAATCGGCAGACATCAGTCGAGAATCGTTAACGTGAGAGTTGCATCGAATAAATCTCCTTGGCTCACCGAGGTGAAGGTAGGAGATGTATTCAGAGTTCCGATTTCACACGGAGAGGGTAGATTTACCGCCCCCCGCGAGCTTGTCGATGCTCTTGCGAAGAACGGACAGATTGCAACCCAGTACTGCGATGCATCGGGCGAGCCTACGATGGATATAAGCTTCAACCCCAACGGCTCGATAGCCGCTATCGAGGGTATCCTTTCTCCCGACGGACGAGTTATCGGTAAGATGGGACACGCCGAAAGAATAGGAAACGGCCTTTACAAGAACGTAGAGGGCAACTACGATATGAAGCTCTTCCTCTCGGCAGTAAAATATTACAGATAATAACAAAAACAGCGTAATACTTCGATAAAAGTATTACGCTGTTTTATTTTTTTATTACTTCCTCAAAAAAGGCTTCAAGATGCTTTTTTCTCGCTTATTTATTATCAGGATAGAACTCGTCTATCGCCTTCTTGTAGAAGTCAAAGGTCTCTGTCCAATACTTCTTGTTATCGTTTATCGTGCAGAACCAAGGAGCAGACATATAGCCGACTATCTGGTCGTCGGGTGCGTTCTCCTTGAAGTACTTCAGAAGGTCGTGGTGATTCCAGTCACAACGGTTGAAGACAGATGCGCAGGGAACGTACTTATAGCCTTCCTTCATTAAAGGAAGTGCAACATCCATAAACTTTACAAGGAAGGGATCCTGTTCAACGAACTCGATTCCCATATCCTTATAATCTCCCTCGTTGTAATAAACGAGATACTCCGAGCGCTGTGTGATAGGTGTCCAGTGCTCACGGTAGAGAGCGTTATAGTGGTAGGGCGAAATTACGATTTCGTCGGGTGCGAAGTGCTTCTTATACTCTTCGGGATGGTCGAAGAGACAGGAGTGCCATATCCAAGGCTTCGAGCCTGCGGCGTTAACCGAGTCTACGAGGTATCTCAGGTCGTGCCAGAAGAGCTCTCTCTGACGGAAAATAACGTAATCAGACTGCTTTGCGTACTGATGTGATTCCTCGTCCATACCGATATGGATATATTCGGGAGTGTCGAAAAGCTCGCCTACCTCACGAATGAGGTCGTCTACAACCTTATAATACTCCTCGGAGCAAATCATATAGCGATACTTGCCGAGCCATACTGAATGAACGGCAGAGAAGTTGAGCTTGGGAATAGCTACCATTCCCGCCTCTCTTATTCTCGCAATCTCTCGGCGAAGCTTGCCTCTCGACCAAGCGCCCGAAACTGCAATCTCGGGGTGAGATGCGAACTGAACACCGTTGTTAACGTCGAGAACGATAGTGTTAATTCCCGCCTTGGGTGCTTCCTCAAGTATGTAGTCCCACGTTTCGTCGTCCCAGAAAAGCGGACCTGTAACGCGCTTCTCTCCTCCGTACCCAATGTGAACAAGGAGTGACATCATCTTTTTTGACATAATATTTTACCTCACTTATTTATTATTTGGATAGAACTCGTCTATCGCTTTTTTACGGGAATCAAAGGTTTGTTTCGAAGATTGAACATTGATTTTCTGTTATCTGCTTTTTCTTATTTTATCTCGGTTTTTCTATTCTCTCAAGAGCTTCTGAAACTCTTGTGTTCTTATTGGAAAGAAGCCACTCGAAAACTTCATTGTTTTCATATACGTTTACCCAAGATGCGTGCTGGACATCGGGATATACGGTGAGGCGTGCATTTCCGCCGTTCTTGTTTACGGCGTTGACCATCTTTTATCGTCATATTTTTGAGAGTGTCCGACCAGCCGTGAAGGTGGAGGATAACGGGGTATTTTTTTGCCCTCCTCATAGCCCTCGGGGGAAGCCGACGACGTACTCAAGATTTTCAAATTAAAAAAGCTCTGTTTCATAATTTGCTTATGAGAATATAGATTTTTTGTTATTATATCACAAGTACTTTGCAAAAGCAATACAAATTATAAATTAAAATGAATTTTATCCTTTTTTCTTTGCCGTGTCGATAGATTTTCCGAAAACGACGAAGCGGTCGAAAACATATTCGGTAACAAAATTTATAAGCATCGTAAGAACGAGGACGATATACTCGTTAACTCCCACTCTCTCGGAGGTGAGGACTGCCGTCCACCAGGTAGAAAGAGGGGTGAAAACGAGGTAAAAGCCTGCCACCTTGAGCATCGCAACGGGTACGTTGTTCGCCGAACAGAAGGTGAACTTGCGGTTGAGGGTGAAGTTCCAGAGAACCGACAAAACGAGTGAGACGAGATAGGATATCCAATGCTCGAGGTGAAGCACCTCCTCGAAAACGGTAAAGCTCAAAACCTGAATAAGTCCCGCGCTTATCGAAAAGAGCACGAATTTAAGTGAGCGAAGGAGCTCTTTTTTTCTGTTCATATCAGTTTTCCCTTCCATTTTTATTCACTGTAATTGTATCACACAAATACGCATAAATCAAGGAATAAAATGGGGAAAAAACTTCACTTTTTTGATTTGCGGCGTAAGGCGAAAAAGCCAAAGACGCCAACGAGGGCGAGAAGTGCGCCGAAGAGCACCGAAAGGAGTCTCCCGTTTATTCTGTCGGCGAGAAGCGATCCGAAAACGGCGCCCACCGAGCCCGACAAAAAGAGAATGAGAACAGGAAGAAACGGTATTCTCTTTTTTATGAGGTTTACCGTCAGGGCGGCAAGCGAGGCGGTGATGAAAAATATAAGATTGAGTCCCTGCGCCTCGGCTTGAGGAAGGTCACGAAAAAGCGTGAGATAGAGTATATAAAGTCCTCCCGAGCCGACGCCCAATCCCGTGAGCAGTGCTAAAATAAAGTTCATTTGAATATCCTTCCCACTCCGCCCACTATCACGAGAAGTGAAAAGAGCTTCTGTAAAAACGAGCCCTTGACCTTCGAGAGAAGAAGACTTCCCGCCGCACCTCCAAGGAGGGCGGGGACGAAGGAGTGCTTAAAAAAATACGGCATCAGCCCGACGTTCAGCGTACCGTTTTTCAGATAAAAAAAGAGGCTTACGAGAGACAGAAGCATTACGGTAAGGTTTGACGAGGCGAATACCTTTTCGGGCGGAAGGGCATAGGCGGTAAAGAGCGCCACTATCACGATACCGCCGCCCGTCCCGAAAAGTCCGTTCACGAACCCTGCAAAAAGCCCTGCCGATATATACACGAATAGAGTTTTCATATGGGTAGTGTTTCCCGAAAAGAGCGGAAAATGCACAAATCTCCAAAAAACCTTGACTTATTGACTTTTTCGAGGTAAAATAGTATATAATTTTGTGTAAAGGATGAAAAAAATGAACAACAGCGAAAAAACAATGGAAAAAATAGTTGCCCTTTGTAAAGGACGAGGCTTTATTTATTCGGGCTCGGAAATTTACGGAGGACTTGCAAATACCTGGGAAGTCGGAGGCCAAGCGGTCTTAGGGAA
>JAZQUE010000035.1:0-1201 GCA_045631145.1 Eubacteriales bacterium | reverse complement strand
CCCTCGAAGGCGTCCCAGTCACCGTAAAGCATCGCCCTTCTTCTGAGGGGCGGAAGCGCCTCAAGTGTCCTTACGTATTCGGGGTTTTTAGATATAAGATATTCATTGTCGTAAACGGTTGAGGGAACGAAGGTGTAGTCGTTCGGGTTTTCGTTTTCGGTGTAGCTTCTGTCGATGAAAAGCCTCTTTACCCATTCGTGTCCTATTCCGCCGGGGTTGCAGGTGAAATACATTCTCGGAGTAAAGTCCTTGACGTTTCCCGAAAGTCTGTTCGACTCTGTGAGCGCAATATACTGCATATATGTAAACTGCGTCGCCTCCTCCATTCCGATAACCTCGTAAGCCTGCCCCTGATACTGAAGAATGTCTGCTTCGTTCTGGCAGTAGCCGAGCTTTATTCGGCTTCCGTTTTTGAAGGTGAACTCCTTCGTCGATTCCTTGTAGACTGCAATCTTGTGAAGCGCCTTCTGCAAGGGAATGATGTGGTTTTCACGAAGCTCGGGGAAGGTACGTCGAAGAAGCAGAATTTGTATGCCTTTTTTCGATAGAGCGAGAAGAATGAATTTCGTCCTCATCGCCCAGCTCTTTCCGCCGCCCCTTGCGCCTCCGTAGGCTATCCTCGTGGTGCTTGCACGGAAGAACTCCTCTTGCTTTGGGTAAGGCTTTACCGAAGAAAGATATTTTTCTATTCTCGTCATTCTAAACCGTCCATTTCTGCACGTCGTCGGGGAGAGCGTAGTCGTCGTCACTCTCACTCTCGGCATCACTCCATCTGTCGAAATTCACCGATAAGAAGAGCTTAACTCCCGAGAACGCCTCCTTTGAGAAAAGTCTCTCCTCGGCGTATTCTTCAACCCTCATTACCGACATTCGAAGAAACCTGTTGATTTCGGGGTCGGTAAAGGAGAAAAGCTCCTCTCGGCTATCAAGCCCAACCGCAAGCGCAAGTCCCGTCAGCGTGTAGGGGAGTGCCACCTTTTTTATTACTTCTCCCTTCTCGTCGGTTAAAATATTTCCGTTTTTGTCGGTAGCAGGAAGAAGCCTTGAAGAAAAATATTCCTCAACTCTCTTTTTTACTTCGTTTATAGTCTTGGGTGCCTTTTTAAAATTCACGTCACCACTCCTTTCAATATTATTTTATACTGACACGCCCTGCCATGCAATGACTTCTTACTGCCAACTTTTTGGATAAAACACCGAC
>JAZQUE010000034.1:0-1578 GCA_045631145.1 Eubacteriales bacterium | reverse complement strand
AAGGAGTATTTATGTTACTCAAAGATGAAGGCTTCAAGCCTGAATATATTTACGACCCGAAGGGATTTAAAAACCCGTTGACCGTTGATTTTGAAACGCCCGACCCCTATATAATTTATTCCGAAAAGGACGGCTGCTATTACGGTTTACACTCGGGTGAAACGGCTCTCACCCTCTACCGTTCAAGAACGCTTGCCGAGATTTTTAAAAGCGAGAAAAGAGTTATTTACGAGGCGAGCGAAAAGGACGGCACCTACGGTGACCTCTGGGCGCCCGAGATGTACTTTGAAGACGGCTTCTGGTATATATACACAAGCACTAAAGGCAAGGATAACCCTTACTTCTGGCATATGATTTCATTGAGGTCAAGGAGCGAAGACCCATTTGACGGCTTCGACTTCTTTTGCCACATAAACCCGACGCTCCGCGCGATAGATGCAACTCTTTATATAAAAGGGAATGAAAAGTATATCTGTTTCGCACTCTTCGACGAAGGAGAAGAGAAGCTGGCAATTCAGCGACTTTCCTCTCACGGAAAGCCCGTCGGCGACTATACCGTTATTTCGAGTACCGACTTTGACTGGGAAAAAGCGCCCCTCTTCACCTGTCCCGATTCCCACATAAACGAAGGCCCGTTTTTTATAGAAAAAGGGGATAGGCTATTCCTTGTTTACAGCGCAAACGGCTGTATGAGCGACGAATACTGTCTTGGAATACTTGAATTTAAAGGCGGGGATATTCTTAAAAAAGAAAACTGGGAAAAGGACGAAGTGCCTCTCTTTAAAAAAGGTAACGGCAATTTCGGGCCCGGTCACGCTATGTTCTTCCATTCACCCGATAAGAGCGAATTATGGGTGTGCCATCATTGCCTTGAAAGGTCGAACCCCGACTATTCTCCTCTTCTTCGATATTGTCATAGTCAGAAGGTCTTTTTCGATAAAACCGATTTCCCTCACATAGATACCCCTATTGAAAAGAATAAATTTTTCAAAGCTCCGTCAGGAGAATAAAACCGTATTGGAGTAAAAATGCCACTTATTGAAATAAAAGACCTCGGTGCGCCCGAGCTCGACGTTTATTTGCGTTATACCGAAAGCCAACTGAAGAACAGACTTGACCCCGAGAATGCACTTTTTATTGCCGAAAGCCCGAACGTCATAAAAACCGCGCTCGACGCGGGAGTTGAGCCGATTTCACTTTTTTGTGAGAAAAATTCTCTGACCGATGAAATGACAGAGAGGCTCGGAGATATACCGATATACGTTGCCGACAGAGAGCTTCTGTCCTCGCTTACGGGATACGCTCTCACCCGAGGTGTACATTCTGCAATGAAGCGTCCGAGGGCTCGTATGCTCGAAGAGGTGCTGACGGGTGCAAAGCGGGTAGCGGTTCTTGAAAATATCGTCGATGCCGTCAACCTCGGAGCTATATTTCGCTCTGCGGCGGCATTGAATATTGATGCGGTGCTGCTTTCTCCGTCCTGCTCCGATCCCTTTGTTCGCAGGTGCATAAGAGTGAGTATGGGAACGGTTTTTCAAGTCCCCTGGGCGATAATGCCCGACGAGATGTACGAAGGAG
>JAZQUE010000033.1:0-8317 GCA_045631145.1 Eubacteriales bacterium | reverse complement strand
TTCACTGTTCGGTACAACACCGGGCACCGGTGTTCAGCCTAAAGAGGCTCTTGCTTACAGTATAGCCGGCTTTGGCCAGAACTTCATATGTACAATCATCGGCTCATACATAACTGTGTTTATGACCGACGCCCTTCTTTTTGGTGCCGACGAGCTTGAAAAGCTTCTTACGGACACCTATAAGGCTGATATTGAAATTAACGATAATATGACGGAGAACGTCAAGAAGAAGACCGAGCAGCATAATATTTTCAACGCTAAGTATCTCGTTGATTTTAGTGAGGACGTGAGAGCCGGTATGTCTGACGTCGAGAAGGTAGTTTACACTACCGCTTCGTCAGCGCTTACTTATGCTTTTGATATTAAGACCTCGGGCTTTTACTGCTTCGAGATAGAATATCTTTCTCCCAAGGCTTCCTCGAGTAATATTGAGCGTTCGATAATGGTTGACGGCGCTTATCCTTACTCGGAAACAAGATCTGTTTCCTTCCTCGGAACATGGGTTGATGAATACGACGCGAGATTCGACCGCGGCTTCCTTCACGATATCAACGGCAATGAAATCAAGCCCACGAAGGCAGCTCGTCCCACATGGTCGAAGAGATTTGTCTACGATACGACAGGCTACTATAACGAGCCTCTTAAGTACTACCTCGCAGAAGGCGAGCACACACTTACTATAAATGGTATAAAAGAGAATATGGTCATCAAGTCTGTAAGAGTCTATGCCGATGAGGGTCAGAAATCTTACAGCGAGATGCAGAAGGAATATAGGGAAAAGGGTTACAAGTCCGCCGACACTGATAAGGTTATCAAGATTCAGGCGGAGCAGGCTCTCAGAACCTCTGACCAGTCTATCTATGCTGTAACCGACAGAACCTCGGCTTCCAACGAGCCTCAGGACGCATCCAAGGTATTCCTTAATACAATAGGCGGTACCAAGTGGCAGTCCAACGGACAGTGGATTGAGTGGGAGGTAGACGTTCCAGCAGATGGTCTTTACAAGATATCCACCCGTTTCAAGCAGGACGTTCTTGCTGGTATGTTCGTTTCCCGCCGTATTTACGTTGACGGCGTAGTTCCCTTCAAGGAAGCAAACAACGTGTCCTTCAACTATGAAACCTCTTGGCAGACTCAGTTCCTCGGAGAGGACAAGCAGACGAAGGAAGGCGACATTCATATTGAACCATTTGACTTCTACCTCGAGAAGGGTAAGCACGTCATCAGAATGGAAGTAGTTCTCGGCGATATGGCAGAGATACTTCGCGAGATCAATGAGTGCATGGTCAACATCAACAATATGTACCTTAAGATAATAATGGTCACAGGACCTACCCCCGACGTTTACCGTGACTACGGCTTCTCAGAGCTTATGCCCGACGTAATGGAGGGGCTCGCAGTAGAAGCGGAGCGACTTCTTCGAATTTCGGCAGAGCTTGAAAAGGTAACCGGACAGAAGGGTGAGGACTCAGTCCTTCTTGATAAGATTGCAAGAATTCTTGAGCTTATGGCTAAGGACGACGATAACATTGCATCCAACGTCGGTAGCCTTAAGGATAACGTAGGCTCACTCGGTACTTGGATTCAGTCGGCTCGTAATCAGCCTCTGACTCTCGACTACATACAGCTTCAGCCCTCTGACAATAAAGAGCTTCCTCAGGCAGACTCAAGCTTCTTCCAGGGTCTCAAGTACGAGCTCACCTCCTTCGTAATGAGCTTTATCAGCGATTACAATAATCTCGGTGCTATGGATATGACCGAAAAGAACGAGGATCCCATTCAGGTTTGGATGTCGGCGGGTCGTGACCAGGCACAGATCATCCGTTCGATGCTCACCGACTTTACTGCGGATACCGGTATCTCGGTAAACCTTAAGCTTGTTGCAGGCGGTTCACTTCTTCCCGCAACTCTTGCAGGAACAGGTCCCGACGTAAACATTCAGATGACCTCCGATACTGTTATCAACTACGCAATAAGAACTGCGGTTCTTCCCATTACCGAATATCTTAAGAAGGATATTGCGGAAGGTAAGGAAGACGTCACCAAGCGCTTCGACGAAACCGCTATGATTCCTCTCACTCTTTACGGTGAAGTTTACGGACTTCCCGAAACGCAGAGCTTCAGTATGCTCTTCGTAAGACTTGACGTATTTGCTGAGCTCGGTATGGAAATTCCGAGAACGTGGGATGACCTTTACTCGATACTACCCGTTCTTCAGTCGAATAACCTTCAGGCAGGTATCCCTTCTAACCTTGGTGGTACCACGATGCTTATGTACCAGAAGGACGAGCCTATGTACAGCCCCGCACTCAGCGAAGAGGAGGTTGTAGCGGCAGGCTTCAAGCCGGAGGATGCATATCTCACAGAGGGTATGACCATCAACCTTGACTCCAACGTAGCTCTCGACTGCTTCAAGGAGGTCTGCGAATACTTTACGATGTATTCCTTCCCCCTCACCTTCGATTTTGCAAACAGATTTAAGTCGGGTGAAATGCCCATTGCAGTTTCTGCCTATACTTCTTACAACCAGCTTCAGATTTTTGCTCCCGAAATCAGCGGTCTCTGGAAGATTACAACCCTTCCTGGTGTAGCAACCTATAAGATTGACGAAAACGGCGATTACGTCTATGGCGAGGACGGTAAGAAGGTAATTGAAAAGATAAATTATAACTCCAACGCAGCCGTTACCTGTGTTTCTATGATAAGAGGAGCTCTCGGTGACGAAGAAAGATCGTGGGAGTTTATGAAGTGGTGGACTGACGAATATGCACAGACCACCTACGGTAATGAACTTGTTGCCCTTCTCGGTCCTTCAGGACAGTATGCAACGGCAAACCTTGCGGCTCTTGAAAATCAGCCTTGGGAACCCGAGGTTCTCGCGGCTCTCAAAGACCAGTTTGACAATCTTGCGGTAACTCCCGAAATGCCCGGCGGTTATATCATTACCCGTTACGTTAACTTCGCATTCCTTGCGGCGTACAACGAGAATGCTAACCCCGTCGAGTCTATGCTCAGCTACATTGATTCTATCAATGCCGAGCTTACGAGAAAGCGCAAAGAATTCGACCTGCCGACTCTTGAAGACTTTAAAAAGTCTTAAATGCTTGCCGGTGCAGAAATTTTGAAAAGGAGAGAATAAAATGGCACTTATTAAGACTGAAAAAGTCAAGAAAAAGCCCATATCGGTTCACGATATGACCAAGGCGCAATATACGTGGAACGAAATGAAGAAGAATAAAACGGCGTATCTCCTCATTGCTCCCTTCTATCTTATCTTTATGTTATTTACGATACTCCCCGTTATACTTTCACTTCTCATCAGTTTCACAGACTTCAATATGCTTGAAATACCACCCAACGTTGTTTGGATGGATAACTACGTAAGACTTTTCCTCGATGACGATATCTTCCTTCTTGCTCTCAAGAATACTCTTGTATTCGCAGCAATCACAGGACCCGTTTCCTATCTCTTGTCACTTATGTTCGCATGGTTTATCAACGAGCTTTCACCCAAGATGAGAGCGCTTGTAACTCTGATATTCTATGCACCCTCTATTTCGGGTAACGTCTACCTTATTTGGCAGACGATGTTCTCGGGTGACCAGTACGGTCTCGTAAACGCATTCCTTATCGAGACGGGCTTTATTCGTTCGCCGATACAGTTCTTTTCGAACACGAGCTACATAATGCCCCTCGTAATAGTAGTTGCTCTATGGACGAGTCTTGGTACCTCCTTCCTTTCCTTCATCGCAGGCTTCCAGGTCGTAGACCGCAGCCTTTATGAAGCGGGTGCGATGGACGGTATCAAGAACAGATGGCAGGAGCTTTGGTCTATAACGCTTCCTTCCATGAGACCTCAGATGATGTTCGGTGCGGTTATGTCGATAACTTCCTCCTTCGGCTTCGGAGGTATCATTACCGCCCTCGTCGGCTTCCCCAGCCCCGATTACTGTGCGCACACCATAATGCATCACCTCGATGACTACGGCGGACAGCGTTTCGAAATGGGATATGCATCGGCAATTGCAACTCTTCTGTTCTTTATGATGATAGGCTCCAATATGCTCATTAAAAAACTTTTGTCGAAGGTAGGTCAGTAGTATGTCAAAGCTCAGAATTAAAAAACATAATCATGCTCTCAACCGTTCTTTCGCAGGAGACCTCAGTATTAACGGAGTACTTCTCGTCTTCGGTGTATTTATGTTCTTCCCGATGTATTACACCATCGTACAGGCTCTCAAGCCTCTGAACGAGTTGTGGATGTTCCCCCCCAGACTTTACGTCGTAAACCCCACGATGAAAAACTTTACCGACCTCTTTCAGCTGATGTCGACCTCGTGGGTACCTTTCTCAAGATATATTTTCAACACAGTCTTTATTTCGACCTGCGGTACTTTCGGAAACGTTATGCTTTCCTCCTTTGCGGCTTATGCTCTTGCAAAGATAAAGTTCCCCGGAAGAAAGTTCCTTTTCTCCACCATCGTTTACTCTCTTATGTTTAATACGACGGTTGCAGGTATCGCGAACTTCTTCACAATGTCGATTCTAGGTTGGGTTGATACATATTTTGCAATAATTATTCCCGCTATGGGTTCGACTATGGGTCTTTACCTCATGAAGCAGTTTATGGAAACCTCGGTTCCCGATTCAGTTCTTGAATCAGCCCGTCTCGACGGTGCATCCGAGTGGCATATCCTCTGGACACTCGTTATGCCGATGGTTAAGCCCGCGTGGCTGACGCTTATCATCTTCGCATTCCAAGGACTTTGGAACTCTGGTGCGTCGGTTTACGTATTCAGCGAAGAACTTAAAACCTTCCCTTACGCGATAAGCCAGATAGTAACAGGCGGTATCGCCCGTGCAGGTGCATCGGCGGCTTCCACCGTTGTTATGATGGTCGTTCCCATTACAGTATTCGTCATTTCACAGAGTAACGTCATCGAGACGATGTCATCGTCGGGTATGAAGGATTAAGGAGGAAAAAGATGAAAAAATTGAAAATAGCTCTTTTGTCCCTCCTTGTCGCACTTTTCCTTGCACCCAGCATTTTAGCTGCGGTTCCTTATGCGACCTACACCTACGACATGGACGGCTTTATGGCGCTTTCTCCCGATGCGTACGTACCCGATACGCTCATAGACTCCGACGACCTTACCCTTGCGACTAAGCTTAATAGCCCCAAGGATATCTTCGTTGACTCTCACGAGTGGGTATATATCGCAGATACCAAGAATAACAGAATCGTCGTAATAGACGAGAATTGGGAAACACAGTACGGTATTTCAACCTTCTATAACGATAACGGCGTATTCGACTCACTTCTCGCGCCCGAGGGCGTATTCGTAAATGAAATTGAAATTTACGTTGCCGACTCGCAGAACCACAGAATAGTCGTATTCAACCGCGCAGACGGCTCCTTCAAGAGAATTATCCCCGAGCCCGAAAGCGACGTATTCCCCGAAGGTCATATCTATACTCCCGTAGCAGTAGCAGTAGATACTGCAGGAAGAATTTACGTTGTATCCTCTACCACCACCTACGGTGTTATTTCGATGAACGCCGACGGAAGCTTCCTTGGCTTCCTTGGAGCACAGAAAACCACCCCCTCGGTATTCGATATCTTCTGGAGAAGATTTCAGACCAAGGCACAGCGTGAGCAGAGTGAAAAATACGTTCCCACCGAGTATAATAACCTGACTATCGACGAGGACGGCTTCATCTACGTTACCACCTCTACCATCAACGAGCAGTCTCAGCAGAGTGCAATCGATTCGAAGGACCCCTCCGATAGCTACGCTCCTGGAAAGAAGCTTAACCCTTCAGGACTTGCTATTATGAACCGTAACGGCTTCTATCCTCCTTCGGGTGAAGTCAAGGTTCAGATGGAACCGATGGACGGCTACAATATCACGGGCCCCTCGAAGATTATCGACGTAGCCCTCGGCCCTGCGGGAATGTGGTCTATCATCGACGAAAAGAGAAGTAAGGTATTTACATACGATCAGGACGGTAACCTTCTCTACGTATTCGGCGATAAGGGCTCACAGCTCGGTAATATCGCAAATATTCAGTGCGTTGTTTATAAGGGTGACGACCTTGTTATCCTCGATAAATCGAACGATACCATCACCACCTATAAGCGTACCGAATACGGCGACCTTCTCGTAGCTGCTCTTCAGAATACCGAAGACAGACAGTACGACCAAGCGGTTGTGTATTGGAACGCTATCCTTCAGCGTAACTCCAATTTCGATATGGCTTACATCGGAATCGGTGATAGCTATTACCGTCAGGGAAGATACGAGGAAGCGATGGAGATGTATCAGTACGCTCATGCAGTAGAGAAGTATTCTAACTCCTTCAAGCAGATAAGAAAAGCTTGGATGAGTGACTGGATACTCGTAGTACCCCTCGTAATTATAATTTTCTTCGTTCTTCTTTCCAAGTTCCTCAAGTACGCAAATAAGGTAAACGTAGCGGGGCAGAAGATGAAGGATAAGAGAACCTTCAAGGAAGCCTTCCTCTATGCATTCCATATTATTTTCCATCCCTTCGACGGCTTCTGGGATATGAAGCACGAAAAGCGAGGAAATATGAAGGCGGCAATGGCAATAGTAGCGTTTACTATTATCGGCTTCATCTATAAGTCTTCGGGAACGGCGTACATCCACGCTCCCGAGGCTCAGGGTATCAGCTATCTTATGGAAATACTCGGAGTTCTTATGCCTTACGTTCTCTGGTGCGTTTCCAACTGGTGTCTCACCACTCTCTTTGAGGGTGAGGGAAGTATGAAGGATATTTTTATGGCAACGGGTTACGCAATGCTTCCCGTACCGCTCTTTATGATTCCTGCAACTGCAATCACTAACGTTCTTCTTCTCGAAGAAGCATCCATTATATCCCTTCTTAACTCCATTGGTCTTATTTGGGCTGGATTCCTTATCTTCTTCGCGATGAGCGTTATTCACGACTACGCACTCGGAAAGAACGTAATCACTTGTATCGGTACTATTGTCGGTATGGCGATTATCATATTCCTCGGCGTACTCTTCTCAGGACTTGTAAGTAAGATAGTTTCGTTCGTATATAACATCTACGTCGAGCTTTCGTATCGAATGTAAATCAGAACAGGAGGAAAATAATGAAAAATATCAAATTCATTGCGATGATGCTTGTTGTCATCATGATGCTCTCGATTTCTTCAGTTCTCCCTGTTCTTGCGGATGAGCCTACTACCGAAGCTCCCGAGACTGTAACCGAAGAAACCACTGAAGAAACCACTGAAGAAGAGACAACAACTCCTTCCACCTCATCGTCTACCGTTCTTACGGAAGACTATGAAACCAAGTCGTACGCTACAAACGAAGAAAAGCTTGCAACTATGGAGCTCGTTTATTCTGACTACGGCTACGACCTTTATTACCACAAGGAAACGGGTGAGGTTCAGGTAATTGATACCACAACGGGACAGTACCTTTCCTCCAACCCCTTTGACGTAGCCGACAGTAGGAACAAGGCTACCGAAAAGAAAGCGCTTCTCAGCCAGATTATCGTTAATTATAACGACGCAGGCGAAGAAAAGTCTATGACCTCGTATGAAAGCGCAGCTCTTCTCAGCCAGATTAATATGAGCAAGATAAGAGGCGGTATCCGAGTTGAGTATACCATCGGACGAGGAAGCACGAAGCGTACTCTTCCTATGATGATAGAAAAGCAGAGATTTGAGGAGTACATTCTCAAGCCGCTTTCCGAATCAGGCGAAGACGATATGTACAAGCGCTTCAAGTCCTACTATCTCTTGAAGGACCCCAACCAAGCAGGTCTTACACAGAGCGAAATTCAGACTCTTTACAATACGCTCCCCATCACCAGACAGATGGCAGTTTACGTTATTGACCCCACCGTTGCTAACGTAGAGCGTGAGCTTAAGATGTTTGAAAACTTCATCTTGACTTATACCGCCTATACCTACGACGACGTGCTTTACGACCACGACCTTACGGGATATACGGGCTCTACAAAGAACCCTGCGGTATTCCGTATGGCTCTTGAATACTATATTACCGAGGACGGACTTGAAGTAAGACTTCCCGCACGCGGTATTCGTTACGATGCAAAGCAGTATTCACTCACTTCGATTAAGATTCTTCCTTATATGGGTGCATATCTCCATGCCGAGAATGGCTACGTAGTTCTTCCCGACGGCTCGGGCACTCTCGTAAGATTTGAAGATACAGCAGAAAACGTTTCAACTACTATCACCAACCGCCTTTACGGCGAAGATTACTCCTTCTATTCGCAGAAATCTATTGCGAAT
>JAZQUE010000032.1:0-2516 GCA_045631145.1 Eubacteriales bacterium | reverse complement strand
ATGACCGCAAGGCGCTTGAGGGATGCCGTGACCTCGGACTTAAATTTCCCGAGATAACTACCTGGATAAGAGCAAGCCTTAACGACTTCAAGCTTATTCGTGATATGGGAATTCGTGAGACGGGCGTCCTCGTTTCCTGCTCCGACTACCACATTTTCAAGAAGCTCGGTATGACGAGAGGTCAGGCGCTCGAGCACTACAAGAAGACGATTGCGGCGGCGCTTGAGCTCGGCATCCGTCCGAGATGTCACTTCGAGGATATAACTCGTGCCGATTTCTACGGCTTCGTTCTCCCCTTTGTCAGCGAGCTTCAGCAGATGTCGCTCGACTCGGGAATACCGATAAAGATAAGAGCCTGCGACACGATGGGCTACGGAGTACCCTTCTCGGAGGTAGCGCTTCCCCGAAGCGTACCCGGTATCATCTACGGACTTCAGCACTATGCCGACGTTCCGAGCGAAATGATTGAGTGGCACGGACATAACGATTTTTATAAAGGCGTTGCAAACGCCACCTGTGCATGGCTCTACGGCGCTTCGTCTGTCAACTGCTCGATGCTCGGTATCGGCGAGAGAACGGGCAACGTGCCCCTTGAGGCGATGGTTATGGAATATGCCTCTCTCCGAGGCTCTCTCGACGGAATGGACACCACCGTCATCACCGAAATTGCCGACTACTTTACAAGAGATATCGGATATAAAATTCACCCGAACACCCCCTTCATCGGAGATAACTTCAATTCTACGAGAGCAGGTATACACGCCGACGGACTTATCAAGGACGAGGAGATATACAACATTTTCGACACCGACCTTCTTCTCAACCGTCCTGCAAAGGTAACCGTCTCGAACACCTCGGGACTTGCGGGAATCGCTTATTTTATCAACGCCCACTACAACCTTAAGGGCGAGGACAGAGTAACGAAGAAGGACGACCTTGTAATTTATATCAAGGCTTGGTGCGATAAGGAATACGAGAACGGCCGTCAGACCGTAATAAGCACTGAGGAGATAGAAACGCTCGTTATGGAGTACAGAAAGGAAAACGCATAAAATGGGACTTACTATTGCCGAAAAGATTATAAAGGCGCATCTCGTCGAGGGAGAAATGATTCCGGGAAACGAAATTGCGCTGAGAATTGACCAGACACTCACGCAGGACGCAACGGGAACGATGGCGTACCTCGAGTTCGAGTCGATAGGAATTCCGAGGGTAAGAACAGAGCTCTCGGTAGCCTATATAGACCACAACACGCTTCAGTCGGGCTTTGAGAACGCCGACGACCACCGCTACATACAGTCGGTTGCGAAGAAGTACGGCATCCGCTTCTCCCGCCCCGGTAACGGTATCTGTCATCAGGTACATCTCGAGAGATTCGGTAAGCCCGGCAAAACGCTTATCGGCTCGGATAGCCACACTCCTACGGGAGGCGGTATCGGAATGCTTGCGATGGGCGCAGGCGGAATGGACGTAGCAGTCGCAATGGGCGGCGGTGCGTATTATATCACGATGCCCAAGATGATAAAGGTCAATCTTACGGGTGCACTTCGCCCTTGGGTGAGCGCAAAGGACGTAAGCCTTGAAATTCTCCGCATCCTCTCGGTAAAGGGAGGCGTCGGATATATAATCGAATGGGGAGGCGAGGGTGTAAAGACACTTACCGTTCCCCAGAGAGCGACTATTACGAATATGGGTACCGAGCTTGGCGCAACCACCTCGATATTCCCCTCCGACGAAACGACGAAGGCTTTCCTCGAGGCGCAGGGCAGAGGAGAGGACTATATCCCTCTTTCGTCCGACCCCGACGCAGTATACGACAGAATAATAGATATTAATCTCTCGGAGCTGAAGCCCCTTCTCGCTTGTCCTCATTCACCCGACAACATAAAGCCTGCCGACGAGCTTTCTCACGTCAAGGTCGATCAGGTCTGCATCGGCTCTTGCACCAACTCCTCTCTTGCCGATATGCTCAAGGTTGCCTCCATTCTGAAGGGCAAGACTATCGACCCCTCGGTGAGCCTTTCGGTTTCCCCCGGCTCGAAGCAGGTGCTTACTATGCTTGCAGACTGCGGAGCGCTCAGCGATATTATCGCATCGGGTGCGAGAGTGCTTGAGTGTGCCTGCGGCCCTTGTATCGGAATGGGCTTTTCGCCGAATTCCGCAGGTGTGTCACTCCGTACCTTCAACCGTAACTTCGAGGGAAGAAGCGGAACGAAGGACGGTCAGGTCTACCTCGTTTCTCCCGAGCTTGCGGCGGCATCGGCGCTCACGGGCTATATCACCGACCCGAGAACGCTCGGCGAGTGTCCCGAAATAGAGATGCCCGAAAAGTTTAAGGTACACGACTCTGCGGTAGTTCTACCCGCCACCGAGGAGGAAGCAAAGGACGTTGAGGTTCTTCGCGGTCCTAACATCAAGCCCTTCCCCGAGGGCGCACCTCTTACCGACAGTATTACGGCAAATCTCACCCTCAAGGTCGGCGACAATATTACCACCGACCACATTATGCCTGCGGG
>JAZQUE010000031.1:0-3832 GCA_045631145.1 Eubacteriales bacterium | reverse complement strand
CCTCCGACTTGCCGTTGCCGAAGCGTAAGCCTCGATACAGCCACGTCTTCCGCAGGTACACTCCTCACCGTCGAGCACCATTACCATATGTCCGAGCTCTCCGCCCTTGCCGAAAGCACCCGAGTAGAGCTTGCCGCCGATTATTATACCGCCGCCCACTCCCGTACCGAGCGTAATCATTACCATACTGTCGCCACCCTGACCCGAGCCCACGAGGTATTCACCCCATGCGGCAGCGTTGGCGTCGTTTTCTATGTAGACTTTTTTGCCGAGCTTCTTCTCCATATAAGAGACAATGGGCACGTGGAAAAAGTCAAGATTATTGGAATATTCTATTTCACCCTTTTCGATATCTATCGAGCCCGGGCATCCGATACCCACCGACTCCACCTTGGAAAACGGAATTCCCGCCTTCTCTGCGGCGAGAAAGGCGCACTCCGCCATATCGTCGAAGATTTCGTTATAGGGACGGGAAGCGTGGGTCTTCTTCTTCGCTCTGCCGAGTATTCTTCCTTCCTCGTCGGTGAGGGCAACTGCTATATTCGTGCCTCCGAGGTCAATTCCTATAAAATAGCGTCTCTTGAGCATATTTTTCTCCTTAATATATGAATTTTACCGTGCTTTCGGTATAGCTTCCCATATTTTCAAGTATCAGTACCTTGTCCACTCCCTCTCTTTCGATGAGCGTCGAGAGTCGGTCGGGGTAAAACCTCGGGTCGATGAGCACGAGGTCAAAGTGCTCGGCAAGAAAGGGGGCAAGCGCCGAGGCAAAGGAATCGCGCACCACGAGAAGCGTCTGTCTCTCCCCCTCAAGCCTTACCGTAATATAGGGCGTATTGCCCCCGAAGTAAACGGTGTAGGGGTCATAGGAGCTCTTTCTCTCCTCAAGGTACATTCGGCTCGTCTCACTCGTTTTGTGTGAAACTACAGTGGTCACAAAGCGCTCGGTATTGTCGCTGTAATAAAGATAAATACTGTCGTACAGGTCGGCGTTCTTCTTCGAGTAGTCGCTTCCTCGGTAGCTATCCGTGAAGAGCCTTATTTCAAATTCGCTCTCGTCGAGCGGCTCTTCTCCCATCGCCGATATAATCTCCCGATATGCTATATATGCGCCCTTCGACGTCCAGTGATGGTCGGTTCTGAAATAGGCGTCACGCTCTGACGAAAGAGTCTTATACAAGTCGATATATTCTCCGCCCTTTTCCTCGGTCTCGCTCTCGGCAAGCTCGAAAAGCCTTTTTGCAGGCTCGAGGGGGAAGCCCTCGGGAAGAGATGAGGTAAGGGCGTCCATCTTTCTCGGCGGAATTGCGACGTAGGTGTCAAGGGGACACCCTTCGAGAAAGGCGGTAACGGTATTCATATTCTTTAAAAACGCTTCCTCGCCGTGAAATTCGTAGAGCGACACGATATAGCCGTCCTCCGAGAGATACACGCCTAAGTTTTCTTCGACGATAGCACGAAGCCTTCTCACGTCGTCGTCCTTCGCCACGAAGAATATGAGAGAGAGGATAACTGCAAGCGAAAGGGCAAGATAAACTATTCTTTTAACTAACATTTTTCAAACACCAGAATATAGAACGACGCTTTGTCCAACAAGCAGTGCGTCGCCTTGATTTTTTCCTCTGCGCCCTCGGGGGTGCGCCAGGAGTATGGAGTCATCTTGAAAAGAGCCATTATATCCTCGCTCGACGAAAGAGAAACATCGAAGGTCACTTCCCTCTTTTCAATCTCCACGAAACCGTCGTAGCTGATATCCGAGTCGGTATTGAGATAGGGGCTATCATAAAGGAGAGCTTTCAGTCGGTAGAGGTGCTCGGGTGCGGGCACGACGTAGATAAGGTGTCCCCCTTTTTTTAAAACTCTCGCATATTCTCTGTGTGCCATCGGTGAGAAGATATTCGTTATAAGGTCAACGCTTTCGCTCTGAAGAGGCAGGTCGTAGACGCTTGCCACCGCAAAAAAGCCTTCGCCAAGGTATTTTGCCGAGGCGTTGACGGCGTGCTTCGATATATCGACACCGAGTGCCGAGACACCGAGGGCGTCGGCAACTCCCTTCGTATAGTAGCCCGTACCGCAGCCTGCGTCGAAATAGACATCTCCGCCACAACGACGGGCGGTGTCGCAAAGCGCCTCAAGCAGTGGTGCATAGTAGCCTCTCGCAAGAAAATCTCGGCGGGAGGAGACCATCTCCTTATTGTCACCGGGGGTGAGTGAATTCATTTTGTCGGGAGTGAGAAGGTTGACGTAGCCCGACCTTGCAATATCGAAAAGGTGCCCTTCTTCACATCTGTAGCACTTTTCTTCTCTTGTAAGTCTTTTTTTACAGACGGGACATACAAAGCTCATTTATTCTCCCCCAGAAGCTGTACAAGCTCCTTTACACTATCGTGCATTTCTTTTTCGCTTTCGACGGTTATATCCGCCCATTTTTCATAAAGCGGTACTCTCTTGTTATATAGGTCGAGAAGAGTCTCTCCTCTTTCCATAACGACACCTCTGTGCGTATAGTCGCCAAGCCTACTGACGAGAGTGTCGTAAGAAATTTTAAGATACACTACCGTGCCTATCGACTTGAAATGCTCCATAGCTCTTTCGCCGAAAACCGCAGAGCCTCCCGTCGAAATAACGACGGCACCGCCTTCAAGGCGTGCATTTGTATCGTTTTCAAGCCCAAGGAAGCCTTCTCTTCCTCTTTTTTCTATTATTTCTTCAAGGAGCGCCTTCTCTTTTTCCTGTATCACGAGGTCGGAATCGACGAAGCGATACCCCAGCGCCTTTGCAAGAAGAACGCCGAGGGTGCTCTTGCCCGACGACGGAAGTCCTATAAGTATTACTGCCATAATTATTCCTTACTTTTTTCTTTATTTCAGTATACCACAAAATGTATTTTTTTCAAGGGGTAGTGAATAGAAACGTCTCTTTTCGGCATTATAACCATATGAAAAACTTTTTATATATTTTAGGCGGCTCCCTTCTCTTTTCGGTGGGAGTTGCCTCGGTTGCATCCCCTCACGGACTCGTGTCGGGGGGGGTCTCGGGAATAGGCATCGTAGTAAAGGCGGTAAGTGGCGTACCTATTGCGATGACGAGCATTATACTCAATATCCCCCTCTTTGTCATTTGCTTTTTACAGAGAGGCGCAAAATTTATCTCGAAGTCGCTCGTCTCCTTTATTTTTCTCACCCTCTTTATAGGAATATGCGAAGCACTTCCCCCTATTCCGATAAAAAGCGCCCTCGCCGCCTCCGTCGCCTATGGCGTGACGGTGGGGACGGGGCTTGGTCTCGTGCTGAGAAGCGGTGCAACCTCGGGCGGTACCGATATGCTTGCGTCTATAATAAAAAGGAAGCGTCCGCATCTGAAGATATCCTCTCTCATTCTTCTCATCGACGCTCTCGTCATTCTGTCGGGCATTTTCGTTTTCGGGGTGGAAAACGGCATCTACGGAGGGCTCTCGCTCTTTATCAGTGCCGAGGTGATGGACGCTATACTGAACGGCGCAAAGCTTTCGAGGGCGGTATTTATTATTTCGAAGGAATATTCTCTCATCTCCCATGATATAATAAAAGAGATAGAACGGGGCGTGACCGAGGTAGAAATCAAGGGCGGATATACGGGAAAGGGCGGAGTTATGCTTTTTGCGGTGGTCTCTCCGAGAGAGCTTTCCTCGCTTCGCGAGATAGTTTCCCGCTACGACAAGAGCGCCTTCGTCACCGTCACAGATGCAAGAGAGGTGCTCGGAGAGGGCTTCGAGAGTCTCATTTTGTCACCCGACGCCTTAAATTAACCCTTAAAACAAGGCATTTTTAAGCTTTTAAAAATTTTTTTATTT
>JAZQUE010000030.1:0-7766 GCA_045631145.1 Eubacteriales bacterium | reverse complement strand
TCATTTTTTATCGGGTGTGACGAACGCCGTCCAATAGGTAGAATAGGTGACGAAGCCGGGCTTCGACTGCGGCGGCTTTTTCACGTGGCGGATGAGGGTATAGTCTACCGCTATATTCTCGCCCTCTGCCGACGAATGAAGGGCGGCAAGGGTGGCGGCGAAGGTGAAGTCCTCGGCAGGAGGCTCTTCCCCCGTAACACGCATAAGAACGTGAGAGCCCGGGGCATTTTTAACGTGGAACCACCAGTCGTTCTTTTCGCCGAGCTTCATCGTTATATAGTCGTTCTGAAGATTATTTTTGCCAACGTAGACGTCGAGTCCCGAGGGAGAGACGAAGTGGAGAGGCTTCGGCTTCTTTTTCGCATCTCTCGTTTTAAGGCTCTTTCGGTCTCGTTTTCCGTAGCCCCAGAGCGCGAGCTCCTCACGAAGCTCGTCGAGGTCGCTCTCGGTTTCGGCACGAGAAAGACTGTCGAGGACTGCGTCGATATACCTGAGCTCTCCCCTCGCCTCCTCTATCTGCCGTGTCAGCTCGGCACGGGCGTTCTTCTTTCGGTTATATTTCTTATAGTAGCGCTGGGCGTTCTGTGAGGGGGAAAGGCGGTCGTCGAGCTCGATTTCCACCTCGGGATAGCCGTCGAGCGAATAGTCTGTCGCCTTGACGCTCTTGTCTCCCCTTTTTATCTTGTACATTTCCTGCGAAATGAGGTCACCGCAGCGGCGGCAATACTCCATCGTCTCAGTATCGACGAGCTCCGCCTCCTGAAGCTCAATCTTCTTCAGTAGTCTGTTCTGGCTCTTGAGAAGCAGGTGGAAGATATCCTGCGAGCGTTGCTTTATTCGCTCCGCCTTGTCTCGGGATGAAAAGAAGGTGTCGATAAGCGAGGAAAAGCTCTCGGCTCTTTTCACTATCGCGCGATTCTCGTACTGCCTTATCTCGATAAAGGCGAACTCGAAGGGTACGCTCGGCGACTCGGTTCGATAGATGAGGGTGGGCTCGACCTCACCCGAGTGAAGCTTCTCGTAGACCGAGGAAAAATGAAACCATAATTTATCCTTGTCGGCGTCTCCCACTCTTGCCGAGGCGTCCCCCGTCGTGCGATATGCAATCTCTCTCGATACGAGGGGTGCAACCCCTGTAAACGACGAGGTTATCGTCTTCTCAAGCAGTGCGTCGGGGGCTATTCCTTCTATTATCTTAAAGAAGGCTTCCCTTTCGAGTCCTATCGGGTCGGTTTTATTCTGGGAGGGTGGAAGCTCGTAGGTCATACCCGGTATTACGGCACGCTTTATATCGGAGAGGTCGGTGGTGCGAATTGCACCGAGTATTTTCTTTTCCTCGTCGCAAAAGATGATGTTACTGTGCTTGCCGAGAATTTCAAGTATCAGAAACTTCTTTTTAAGGTATCCGAGCTCGTCCTTGAAGTCGAATTCAAGCTCCGCCACTCTCTCGAAGGAAAGCTGACGGACTGCGACGAGACGGGATGCCGTGAGGTGCTTTCGAAGGAGCATACAGAAGGAGGGTGGGCTTGACGGGTTCTCCTTTACGGTGTCGGTGAGGTGAAGCCTCGGGCAAGACGAGCTTGCCGACACGACGAGACGGTAATTCTCCCTCATCGAATGGAGGAGAAAATGTATTTCGTCCCTTTCGGGCATAGTTATTTTGTCAATTCGGGCGTTTCCGCCGAGTGTTTCGTTCAGTTCTCTCGTAACTGCGAGAACCATTCCCGCATCAAATGCCATTTTCCTTTATTCCTTCGTAATAAATTTTTTCGTGTCCTTTTCCCTGAAGCGGTGCGCCGTCACACCCATTTCCTCGATTATCTCGGCGAAGGCATCGACGGCGAGGCGCTCGGTCGCAAAGTGACCTGCGTCAACGATAGTTATGCCGTAGGGGCGCTCCTCGTTTGCAATACTGTAAGAGACGTCGCCCGTCACAAAAGCGTCGGCACCGAGGGTATGTGCGGTATGAATAAAGTCCTTACCGCCGCCGCCGAGAACGGCGACCTTCTTTATCCTTCTCTCTCCCTCGTAGAGAATAACGTCGGTATCGAGAATTTCACCGACGGCTTTCGCAAAGTCAGAGGGGGAGCATTCCTCCCACTCCCCTATTCTTCCCATTCCGATATCTCCGAAGGGGCGAGGGCTCTTTATTCCGAGCTTTTCGGCGAGGCGGTCGTTCATACCGCCCTCGGCGCTATCAAATCGGGTATGGTAGGAAATGACCGAGATATCCGCCTTGATAAGCTTTTCTATTCTTTTTGAAAGAGGCGTTCCGTCAAGGTGTGTAATAGCCTTAAAAATCATCGGGTGGTGACTGACGATAAGATTTGCGCCTCGTCTCACCGCCTCCTCCACCGCACCGTCGGTAACGTCGAGGGTGGTAAGTACGCTCGTTACCTCTCTTGAGGAGTCCGTGACGAGCATTTTTCCGTCATTGTCCCAAGGCTCACGAAGCGAGTCGGGAAAGAGGGTATCGAGCTTTTCGATTATCTCGTAAATCTTCACTTTATATCTCCTATAAGGCGCTTTTTCACGCCTTCAATTTCTTCTTTAAGTATTATTTCGCCCATCGCATCTCTTTTACCCCTTATCTTATTTTCAAGGTCGTAGAGAGCGCCGTCGAGCACCTTCAAAAGAAGGCTTTTATCTGTGTTTTTTTCGTCTCCGACGATTGCCTCAAGCTCGGTGAGAGCTCTTTTCTCGCCGTCGTAGAAGACCGACATAACGGTATACACCCTGTCGTCCTCGTAGACGAGGGCTTCCCTTTCGATAAAGAAGCCGTTTTCGGCGAGAGCTTTTCGAAGGGTGGGAATTTTCGTCATAGGCTGAAGGACGAGGTGTACCTTATCGCTTTTCAAAAAGGGGGCTCTCGAAATTATATCGAAGATAAGCTCCCCTCCCATACCTGCGATAATAAACTCGTCGGCAAGGGAGTCGAAGTGCCTCGCGCCGTCGGTGAGGACGGTCTTTATTTTTCCTTCAAGTCCTGCGCTTTTTATATTTTCCTCGGCACGCTCAAGCGGTCCTTTTCCGATATCCGAGGCGTAGGCAAAGAGGGTTTTACCCGCCCTTACGAGAGCGATGGGGAGATAGGCGTGGTCGGTGCCGATATCGGCGAGCACTCTGCCCTCTCTTACAAGTTCGAAGGCGGCACGAAGCCGCCTTGAAAGCTCTTTTTCTCTCATTACTTCGAGGCGAGATACTCGTTTATCTTTTCTACGAGCTCGTCTGCATCGGTGCCGTGAACCTCGCAAGCCTCCTCAATGGACTCGCCTCTTGCAGAGGGACAGCCGAGACAGTGCATACCGATTTCGAGGAAGAATTTTCCTGTCTCACGGTCAAAATCGAGAATGTCACCGATAATAGTCTTTCTTGTTACGCTTTCCATAATAGTTCTCCTTTGTTTTTAAAAATTTATTTTTTTATTACGCCAAAGACGTATTTGTTGATAAGCTTTACTCCCATCGAGACGAGGGAGGGTACGATGCCCGTCACAAAGGCGAGAATCGCCGTCGTGACCTTAGGTGAGGTCATACCTAAAAGGCTCGAAAAGGGAGTGAAGATGAATAGCGACGAAATCGCCACCACTCCGAGTGAAACTAATATAAGCTCCTTATTCTTAAAGACAACTCCCTCAAACGCACCGTCCATCGACAGAGCGTACGCCGTAAAGATCGAGCTCGACACGAGGGTGATAAAGGCGGCAGAGGCGAGATACCCCTCTCCGTCTGCCGAAAACCTTGCCGAAAGGATCATAACGACGGCAGTAAGAAGCGCCGAAAGTGACGGAATAAGGAAAAGGTTATAGATATTTATACCGAGGTTTTCCTTGCCGAATGAGCCCTTCAGCTCGTTCCCTCTCACGCCCTCTATGGCGAGTGCCGTTGAAATGGGGAGAGCTGCGGTCACGGCAAAGAGAATTACCGCCGTCGGTGTAAGGAGTGGCGCTCCGCTGAAGATAATCGGCAGAAGCGTCATAAAGAATATCAAAAACTGAAAGCTTAAAAGATACTCGAGTGAGTGTCTTACGTTTCGGTAGATGAGCCTTGCGTATTTTATACATTCGGGAATGAGCTCGAAGCCTCCGTTTATCACGACGTCGGAGTTCTGTATCACAACGCCCTCCGAGCTTTCGGTCGAGAAGGAGACGTCCGACTCGAGAAGGAGCTCGAAGCTATCGGTGTCAGAAACCACCGAGGCGACGATGTCGCCCTCCTCCTTTCGCCACGAGGCTACCCTGCGCTTTTCCTCGGGAGAAAGGGAGACGAAGACCTTATAGTCCTTTATTTCGGTGCGGAAGACGCCCTCGTCGAGAGCCTCGAATTCGCTTGCCGTAACTACCCTTTCGTTCTCCTTCATAATGGAGAGGCTTTTTGCAAAGCCGATAGATGTGTGCCTCGGCTCGCTCGTCATAAGGACGACGTCGATAGACGACTTCTTCGAAAGGTTCACCGCACGGGCGGCATCTGCCTTGATAGAGGTGTGAAGCCCTATATATCCCATAAAGGTGAAGCCTCGCTCGGAGGATATCTGGTCGGCACCCTCCTTATACTCTATCTTCTTGACGGCAACCGCAACCACCCCCTCGCCTGATTCGGCAATAGCGTGGGCAAGCTCTCGAAGAGAGTTCTTGTCCCTTTGCAGAAGGGGGAGCTTTTCGCCGTTTTTCATTTCAAAATAAGAAGCTTTAAGTACCGCCGAGGGAGAGCCGAGTGTAACTGTGAAGAATTCGCCGTCCTTAAAGTAGATGACCCGCGAGGTTCTCGTCACGTCGTCGTAGGGCTTCTTTTCGAGGAGAAGATATTTTTCCTGAATCATCTTCCTCGTCAGTCCTACGTCCTCGCCTGCCGAGATAAGAGAGCTGTCGATGCTCACGCCGTTGTAGGTCATTCCTGCATCTCCGCTGACCGAGGCGGCAAGAGCGAGCTCAAAGAGTGCTCGCACATCGGGGTCGGCAGAGGCACGGAACTTCTTTTCCTCCCCGTTGACGTAGACGGTGACGGGGCGGGGGTAAGAGGTTCTGAAATAACGGCTGTTATCGACGAAGGTACAGCTTATATCGCACATTCTGTCTATCGCCGTCATATCCCTTATGACGCATCCCTGCTTCAAGAGCCTCGACGAGCCGACGGTGAGCGTCAGGTCGAAAAGAGTTATAAGAAAATCGGGGAAAGCCGACACCGCAAGGGTGACGGTAAGATAGAGAACGCCGAAGGGGTCGTTCCCCTTCACTACCCCCACGATAAAGGCAACGAGGGTAACAAGCATCCATATGAGAGAAAGGTTCTTCGAAAAAAAATCGGATATCTCGAAAAGTCTCGTGTGTCTCGCGTGGCGTGAACGGGTGGTGAGCTTATTCTTTTTATCGAATACCTCTCTTCCAGTGTTGCAGACTATCGCCTTCGCCGAGCCCTCCACCACGACGCTCCCCGCAAAGAGAATACACTCGTAGTAGGGCACGCCCTTACCTCGCACGACGTCCTCTTGAGCTATCTTCAGTACGGCGGCGGAGTTGCCCGTGAGCTGAACCTCACTGACACGAAGGGCGTTTCTCTCGATTACAATAGCGTCACACGGCACGACGTCTCCGAAGGAAAGGAGAATAACGTCGCCCTGAACGAGCTCGGAGAAGTCCACCTCCGACACCTCGCCGTCCCGCAGCACCTTCGCCTTCGCCTGCTTTTCGTTTATGCGAGCCATTACTTTTTTATTATATTTTGAGACGAAAACCTTGAAGACGATATAGACGAAAAGGAGAAGAATGACGGATACTACTGCTCCTATATCCTTTTTGAAAATGAAGCTCAGTACCGAGAGCAAGACGAAAATGAGAGGAAAAACGTCCCCGAAGTAGTCGGCTACGACTGCCCCTGTTCCCTTCTTTTTCACGTGGGAAAACTCGGCTCGGTTCTTTTCGACCTCTTCTGCCGAAAGACCCCTCTCGGGGTCGCTTCCAAGCACCTCGATGAGCTTCGATGAGTTTATTTCAAGGAGGTTCATTTTTATTTACACTCCACCACAAGCTTTTCTTCCTTCACGAGAAGGGTGACTGCGCCGATACCGTCCTCGTAATGCTCTATCAGGCTTTCGGCAACGGCATCCTCGACGCTCGTCTGTATAAAGCGCCTTACGTTTCTCGCGCCGTACTTTTCGCTGAAGCTCTTTTCGGCAATAAGGCTTACCGCATCGTCACCGTAGAAAAGCTCTATCGCCTTCTTTCGAAGCACGCCCCTGAGGTCCTCAAGCTGAAGCACCGCTATCTTCTTTATCTCCTCTGTGCCAAGGGGGTTAAAGGTGATAATTTCGTCAACTCTATTGAGGAATTCGGGTCGTAAAAATTCCGAAAGAGCCTTTTCCGTCTTGGTTTCGGAGGCGCTCTGTGTGCTTCCCGCAAAGCCCGAAATGCTCGTCGAGCCCGTCGAGCCTGCGTTGGTCGTCATAATGAGAATAGTATTCTCAAAATTGACCTCCTTGCCGTGAGCGTCGGTAATTCTGCCGTCGTCAAGTATCTGGAGAAGTATATTCATAACGTCGGGGTGTGCCTTTTCAATTTCGTCGAAAAGGACTACAGAATAGGGCTTGCGCCTTATCTTCTCGGTGAGCTGTCCCGCCTCGTCGTAGCCGACGTAGCCTGGAGGGGCACCGATAATTCTCGCCACCGAGTGCTTCTCCATAAATTCCGACATATCAAGTCTTATAAGCGCCTCGGGAGAGGAGAACATCTCGCCTGCGAGCACCTTTACGAGCTCGGTCTTACCGACGCCCGTAGGTCCTGCGAATATAAAGGAGACGGGACGGCGCTTGTAGGCAATTCCCACTCTCGCTCTCTTTATAGCACGACATACCGCATCTATCGCCTTCTCCTGTCCGATAATTCTCGAGCGAAGGCTCTCGGGAAGCTTTTCGAGCTTTTTATAGTCGTTTTCGGCAATATCGCTTGCAGGAACGCCCGTCCACACCTCGATAACTCGGGCGAGGTCCTTTTCCATGAGCTTTATTTCGGCACGCTTCAAGGTGAGAGTGTCGAACTCGTTTTGCGCCTTTATCTCGGCGACCTTAACGTCGGCTATCTCGGAGTATATCTCGTCGGTTGCCTCGGTTATAGCTTCAAGCCCCTCACGCTTTGATTTTAACTTTTTCATTTCGGCTTCAAGCTCGCCTAGTCTGTTGATAACGGGGCTTTCAAGCGCAACTCTCGCGCACGCCTCGTCGAGAAGGTCTATAGCCTTGTCGGGTAAAAATCTGTCTGTAATATAACGCTCCGAGAGCACGACGGTGCGCTCGATGATATCCTCGGGCACGACGATGCCGTGGAAGCTCTCGTAATACTTCTTGATGCCGAGGAGCACCTCTACGGTGTCGTTTATCGAGGGCTCATTCACCATTACGGGCTGGAAACGGCGTTCGAGCGCCGAGTCCTTTTCGATATACTTTCGGTATTCGGAAAGTGTGGTTGCGCCGATAAGCTGTATCTCGCCTCTGGAGAGAGCAGGCTTCAGGATATTGGCGGCATTCATAGAGCCCTCCGCGTCACCCGCACCCACGATGCTGTGCACCTCATCGATAATGAGAATGATATTTCCCAGAGCCTTAACCTCGTTTATAAGCGCCTTCATACGGGCTTCGAACTGCCCTCTGAACTGAGTTCCCGCCACAAGCGCGGTCATGTCAACAAGATGAACCTCTTTTCTCTTCAGCTTGTAGGGAACGTCGCCTGCGGCGATCCTCTGAGCAAGCGCCTCCGCGATAGCGGTCTTACCGACACC
>JAZQUE010000029.1:0-1521 GCA_045631145.1 Eubacteriales bacterium | reverse complement strand
TTCTGATGGAAATACTCATTCCCTTCGTTATGACCGAAATGATAAACAAGGGAATAAAAGGTGACGGTGGCGTTTCATTCACCGTCAAGGCAGGACTTTTAATGATTTTAATGGCTATCGTCTCGCTATGCTTCGGTTCTCTCGGAGGTATGACGGCGGCAAGAGCAGGTATGGGCTTCGGTAAGAATCTCAGAGGCGCTCTTTTCGGAAAGGTGCAGGACTTCTCCTTCGCGAACGTCGATAAGTTCTCCACCGCCTCTCTCGTAACGAGGCTCACCACCGACGTAACGAGCGTGCAAAACACCCTTATGATGCTCATTCGTATGGCGGTACGCTCTCCCTTTATGCTTGTCGGTGCAACCATTATGGCGGTAAAAATAAGCCCGAAGCTTTCGGTAGTATTCTTTATTGCAATACCCCTTCTCGCCCTCGTTCTTATCTTCATAATGACGAATGCTCATCCGAGGTTCGAGAAGATGCTCAAAAAATACGACGCTATGAACGCCTCGGTTCAGGAGAACCTCATCGGCATCAGAGTTGTCAAGGCGTTCGTTCGTGAGCGTCACGAGAAGGACAAATTCAAGGTGTCGGCAGAGGAGGTAAGAAGCTGTCAGATAATGGCGGAAAAGCTAATCATTTTAAACTCCCCCGCCATGCAGATATCTATGTACGCCTGCATCGTCGCAATTCTCTGGTTCGGCGGAAATATGGTTATAAATAAAACGGGTATGGAGGTGGGCGACCTCTCGGGCTTCATCAGCTACATAACCCAGATTCTCTCCTCTCTTATGGCGCTTTCCTTTATATTCATTTCTATCGTAATATCCCGCGCCTCAATTACAAGAATTTCAGAGGTGCTCAACGAGGAAATCGACATCAAGGACGAGCCCTCCGAGCTTCAGGTAGAGGACGGCTCGATAGAGTTTAAGAACGCCTCCTTCAGCTATTCGAAAAATAAAGATAATCTCACGCTTGAAGGGGTAAGCCTCAAGATAAGCTCGGGCGAAACGATAGGAATTATCGGCGGTACGGGCTCGGCAAAGAGCTCCCTCGTGTCGCTCATTCCGAGGCTTTACGACGTCCTTGACGGCGAGGTGCTCGTGGGCGGTCACAACGTCAGAGACTACTCACTCAAAACACTTCGCGACTCGGTTGCGATGGTGCTTCAGAAGAACGTGCTCTTCTCGGGCACGATAAAGGAAAATCTCAAGTGGGGTAACGCCGACGCTACCGACGAGGAGATAGTGGAAGCCTCAAAGAATGCCGAGGCGCACGACTTCATTCTCTCCTTCCCCGACGGCTACGACACGGTGCTCGGTCAGGGAGGCGTCAACGTTTCGGGAGGACAGAAGCAGAGACTTTGTATTGCAAGAGCAATGCTTAAAAAGCCAAAGATACTTATACTTGACGACTCAACGAGCGCTGTTGATACCGCTACGGAAAAGCAGATAAGAGAGGCGCTCTACGGCGAGCTTTCTGATACCACAAAGATTATAATAGCGCAGAGAATAAGCTCTGTTA
>JAZQUE010000028.1:0-3142 GCA_045631145.1 Eubacteriales bacterium | reverse complement strand
ATGTTCAAACACAGGAAAAGCAGTAATAAAATAATGAGTTTTTTCAGTTTCTCTAAGTATTATTAAATAATCTATTTCTTTTTCTTGATACCTTATTTTCACCTGCGTTTCCATAACTCTTCTTGAATTAAGACTCTTTACTTTCCAAACTTTAGTATTTGAATCACTTGAATTCACTTTTTTAATTATTTCACCAACAAGCTTAATAGCGTCAAGATTAATACCCGAGCGAGTAGTGCCTACGTTTACGGAGGAGCAAAGCTTTTCGGTTGTTGCAAGCACTTCGGGAATACTGTTTATAAACGACCTTTCCGCTTCGGTCATAGACTTATGTACCATAGCGGAATAGCCACCGAGAAAGTCAACGCCTACGGTTTGCGCAGCTTTATCAAGAGCTCTTGCAAGAACTATTTCCTCTCCTACAAAATTTCCTGTCAAGAGAGATGCAGGCGTTATAGAAATTCGTTTATTTACAATAGGCACGCCGTACATGGCGGAAAGCTCTTCGCCGACCTTTACGATGTTTTCTGCTCTTTTGCATATCGTGTCATAGACCGCATCTGCAGTTTTCGCTGCGCTTTCCCTGATACAAGAAAGAAGAGAAATTCCCATCGTAATAGTTCTTACGTCAAAATGCTCTTCCTTGACCATATTTATTGTTACAATTATCTCTTTATTATTCAGCATACTTACTCCTTATACCTTATGCATCGAATTGAAAATATCTTCATGCTGAACGTAAATATCGACACCGATATCCTGACCTATCTTTTTCATTTCATCTACAAGCGCAGTAAATGAAAGCTTACTGTTGGAAATTTCGGTGAGCATTACCATCGTAAAGTAATCCTGCATTATGGTCTGCGAAATATCTTCGATGTTAATATCGTTCTCCGCAAGCTTTGTACTTACCCTTGCAATAATTCCTGCCTTATCCTTGCCGATAACGGTTATGATTGCCTTCATATTTACACTCCTAAATTATTTTTCTATATTTTAACACAACAATAAGAAAAAAGCAATAGAAAAGCCCGACTTTGTCGGGCTTAAAGCTATATTGTGCCTGTAACCGTAAGAATACTTACGCCGGGATTGATTATAATACTACCGGTTTCTTCATCGCGTTCATACGTAGCTGCAGGAACGTTAATTATTCCGGGGACTGTAGAAAACACTCCGTCCTCATACGTGTATTCCGTATTAAGAGTCAGTACTTCATCGTTATAAACTACGGTAATGTTTTGCAAAACGGGTGAAAAAGTATCGGTGATAAAGACGTTATCCTCAACGAGCGTGCCTGTATTTCCCGTATTTTGTATTACAAAAGTATAGGTAATCTGACCGTTTTCAGTGACTGTAGTCGGAGAAAGAGATTTCGTTATAGAGAGTATAGGAGACTCTGCGGGAGTTACAGTTTCAGTTACCGTCAGCGTCTCTATAAGATTACGTCCGCTTATTGTTGCGGTATTGGTGATACTGCTTCCAATTTCAAGAGGAGCAAAGCCGTTTGCTTCCGCCTCGTAAATAAACATCGCCGTACCGCCTGCGGGAACGGTTACGTCGGTTACTGTTATTCCATTTTCTGTCGAAACAGCGGGTGCGGGCTGAAGCACTCCGTTCAGATAAAAATTCATCGAGCCTTCAACATAAGTGAGAGGAACGAGAGTTTCTGTGCCAAGCTGGTATGCTCCAAGGTCATCCTGTAAAGTAACTTCAGTGTATGAAACACCGGAAGAGTTAACGATAGTTATAACGTACGTTACGGTTTGTCCTCTTCTATACGTGTCAACAACGGCATTTTTCGAAGCACTTAACGCTTCAACTATATTTCCTGTGACAACGTTTGAGTTCGTAAGCGTATTGTTGAACGACAACGTTGCCTGGTTAGTAAATGCTGGCATATAATACCTCCTTAATTTAATGGCTTAAAAAGCCCACTGTATTATATGCCCATTAAGATGAAAAGGGTTAAAAGATTATTGAATATATCTTTTCCAAAGTTTCATAAGGAGCGCGCTTATAGTCAGATACTTTAAAGGAAAACTTTGCTTTTGAGGAAAAGACAATTATTCTTTTATTTTTAAGATATACACGGTAATCATTGACCTTTAACCCTTGATACACGTCCATAACAAGATCAAAAAGAGCGAGGGAAAGCTTAAACTCATCATTGTTTTCACAATAGAGCTCATAAACGTAATGAGAATTATTAAGCAGATAAAAGCTTGTCATATAACCGTTAATCGGTCCTATTTCTTTTGCTTTGACGGTACTGTTCAAAGTTTCCCATCTTAAAACGTTAAAGCGGTAATAAAGTGACTCAGGAGAAAAGTTGAGATACAGCTCTTTTATATCTCGTCTTTTTACCTTTTCGAATGAAATTACTTTGCCGTAATTAATTACGCCGGGTTCTTCGTCTTTAAAAAAGTTTTTAGAACGGTAAAGGGCAACGTACTTTACCTCATCGGGACTATCTACTGCATCAATGGGGATATGATAGAATTTGTATCTTAAATTAATATCGTATTGCTCTTTCGTTCTTATTGCGCCAAGCAAGGTCTCGCGCTTTGAAACGTCTTCGTTTCTCACATAGTCCTCGTAATCTTCAAAGTCTATATACGTTATATATCTGCTTTTAAAAAATATTGATAAAACTTTTTCTAAAAAGCGAATGAGTGACTTCATTTATTACTCCTTTGTTGCTCTCTTTTCATCCTCTGCCAATTTACAAAGCCATATAAATCGTTAACAAGAAAAACGAAAAAGCATATTATCACAGAAACGTATGATGCGTCGTTAAATGCCGCAAGTATCCACAAAATTATTAAAACCACATCGTTTAAAGCGTATGCGAAAGCAAAAAAAGGATTACGGCGAAAGGTGAGATATACCGCAAGAAAGCTTGTGGAAACCGAAATGGTGCTCGGAATCAGATTAGCTGTTTTAAAGTATTTCAGAATAAAATAAAATATTACCGTTACAATTAGCGTAAGAAAAAATATAAGATATCCTTCGTTCTTTTTGAGCTCTCCTACTTTTACCTGACTTTTCTTACCGTTATATGAATTTCTTAACCAAGAAACGAGGGAGAACGTAGCCATAGGCATACTCATACCAAGATAAGTAATCATTTCTCCGTAGT
>JAZQUE010000027.1:0-9511 GCA_045631145.1 Eubacteriales bacterium | reverse complement strand
GCACTTCTTCACCGTTTACAAGAGCCTTGAAAAGAAGGAGACGGCTGTAAACGAGGTGCAGGACAGAGACGAGGCTATAAAGGTTATAAAAGAAGCGATAAACAATTATATAGAGAATTTCTGTAAATAAAAAAAGCCCTTTTGCGCACCTGCTGTAAAGCAGGTGCGCAGCGATATAAATCTCTTGCGAGATTTGCGATATACGCTATTGCGTGCGATATATCTGCGATGCGATATGCCCTTCGGGCGTGAGATATGCCATGTGCGAGAGATTTATATCATATCGTAACCGAATAACTCGAGGTTATATCGCATTTGAGCGCAAACGAAAATATATCGCGTTTGCGAAAGCAAACATATCACCAAACAAAAAGCCTTTGTAGACACAAATGCAATGCTTGTCAAGAAAAAAAGGATAGAGAAATTTTACGTTCTCTATCCTTTTTCTTATTGTACGGTTATACTGCTCTTTCGCATACACCGATCCGGCTTTTTTGTTTATAAGGGCTTCTTTGAAATTTTGGCATAAGCTCTGGGGTACTGCGGTGGTGTGGGCTTGACCTTTTCGATAACTATCATATAGCGCTTTGCCGAAAGAAAGTTTTCTATATCCTCTTTATCCTCGGGAAAACGTGACAGGTCGAGGTCGAACCTTACCTCTTCTACCCTCTTTATTTTTCCTCCGAGGAGGCTCACGGCGTTTCTCGCTTCATGAAGCTCTTCTTCGGCGGTTGCCGCCTTCATTGAAACGAAGGTGCCACCAACCTTGACGAAGGGCATACAGAGCTCAAGGAGGACGTTAAGCCTTGCGAGGGCACGAGCGGTTACAAGGTCAAATTTCTCACGGAGTGCCCCGCCTTTTCCCGCAAGCTCCTCGGCACGAGCCGACACCGTCGTGACTCTTTCGAGCCCGAGCTTGTCGGCGGTGGCTCTGACGTAGCGTATTTTCTTTTCGGTACTGTCAATCATTGTGATATCAATATCGGGGCGCACGATTTTTATGGGGAGACCGGGAAAACCGCCACCGCATCCGATATCCGCCATCTTCAGTCTCTCTTTTTTCATTTCCTCAACCTCGAATATAGAGAGTGAGTCGGCGAAATGCTTAAGAGCTATACCTACGGGGTCAACGATAGACGTCACGTTGACCTTTTTGTTTTCCTCAACGAGAATTTCGGCAAGGCTTTCAAAGCTTTCAAGCTCGCTCTCGGTAAGAGTGGGAATTCCCGAAAGAGAGGAAAGTATTTCTTTTATCTTTTCCATAATACTCCGTTATTTCATATTAAAGTAAATGAGAAGCACCGATATATCGGCAGGGCTTATTCCCGATATTCTTGAAGCCTGACCGATATTGAGGGGCTTTATTTTATTGAGCTTTTGGGATGCTTCAATTCTTATTCCCTTAATGGTTGTGTAGTCGATATCCTGCGGAAGCTTTTTGTTTTCAAGCTTTTTAAAGGCTTCGATTTCAAGCTCCTGCTTCTTTATATAGCCTCTGTACTTTATCTCGATTTCGGCACGCTTCTCGACCTCCTCCGAAAGCTCGGGGCGTGTGCGGTCAACGGGGGCAAGCAGCCGATAGTTCATTTCGGGACGGCGCACGAGGTCGCCGAAGCGGATACCCGTCGTCACGGGTGCCGAGGAATTAAATTCGAGTATCTCCTGAAGCTCCTTCGAGGGCGGGATAAAGGTGTTTTCGGCACGCTCTATCTCGGCGTCTATCTCGGCAAAAAGCTTCATCTTCTTCTCGTATCTCTCGTCGTCGATAAGACCTGCGTACCTTCCGTATTCAATCATACGGCGGTCGGCGTTATCCTGACGGAGAAGGAGGCGGTATTCGCAACGAGAGGTCATTATTCTGTAAGGCTCGTTCGTACCCTTCGTTACGAGGTCGTCGATTAGCGTTCCGATATAGGACGATGCTCGTGTGAGGACGAGAGGCTCGCGGTTCTGAAGGCTGAGGGCTGCGTTGATGCCTGCAACAATCCCCTGCGCCGCCGCTTCCTCATAGCCCGACGTACCGTTGAACTGTCCTGCTCCGTAAAGTCCCGATATCTCCTTAAATTCAAGGGTGGGAAGAAGTCCCGTCGGGTCGGCAAGGTCATACTCTATTGCGTATGCGGTACGCATTACCTCTGCCTTTTCAAGTCCCTTTATCGAGTGGAGTATTTTAAGCTGAACCTCCTCGGGAAGTGACGAGCTGAGTCCTTGAACGTAAACCTCGCTCGTATCTCTGCCCATCGGCTCGAGGAAAAGCTGATGTCTTTCTTTATCCGAGAAGCGAACTACCTTATCCTCTATGCTCGGGCAGTATCTTGGTCCAACACCTCTTATATTTCCCGAAAAAAGAGGAGAACGGTGGAGATTGTCTTTAATAATATTGTGGGTGTCTTCATTAGTATAGACGGTATAGCATTTATACTGCTCGCGGCTCTGAAACTCCCTCTTATCGGTATGATAAGAATAGCTCGCAGGCTTTTCGTCGCCGAGCTGTACCTCTATATTTTCATAGTCGATGCTATCCTTATGGATACGGGCGGGAGTGCCCGTTTTGAAGCGCATCATTTTTACGCCGAGCTTCTCGAGAGACTTCGTGAGAAAGGCGGCGGGGAACATATTATCGGGGCCTGACGGGAAGGAGACCTCTCCGACGATAACCCGTGAATCGAGGTATGTGCCGGTAGAAACAATTACCTTTTTCGCTCTCCATACTGCGCCGTAACGCGTGACGACGAGAAAGCCCTCGCCTTCCCTCTCTATTTCGACGATTTCCGCCTGAATAAGACGAAGGTTTTCGGTTTCCTCTATCGTTTTTTTCATAAGTGTCTGGTATGCGCGTCTGTCTGCCTGCATTCTCAGGGAATGTACCGCAGGGCCTTTACCGAGGTTGAGCATACGGCTTTGCATACAGACCTTATCTGCCGCTCGTCCCATCTCTCCTCCGAGTGCGTCAATTTCATAGACGAGATGTCCTTTTCCCGTACCGCCTATCGAAGGGTTGCAGGGCATATTTCCCACTGCATCGAGGTTGAGGGTAAAGAGGACCGTGGAGCATCCCATTCTTGCTGTTGCAAGAGAGGCTTCGATGCCTGCGTGTCCTGCGCCTATAACTATTATATCGGTGTTACCCGCATCGTATCTTTTATAATCTGTCATTTTATTTTCCAACACAAAACTTTGAAAATATTTCGTTTACTACCTTTTCCATAGCGGTTCTTGAATCAAGCTCTCCTACTGTGTTAAGAGTGCTTTCAAGCTCTATTGCCGCCATATCCTTCATTCCGTCCTCCGCAAGCAAATATGCAGAGGAAAGTGTTTTTTCTGCCTTCTTGAGCGCGGTGAGCTGACGGATATTCGTCAGAACCTCTCCTCTTTCGAGTGCGGTGTCCTCGGTGATAAATCGCTTTATTACGGCTTTTTTAAGCTCTTCTACGCCGTCTCCCGTTTTGACCGATATTTCATAGCCTTCGCCGAGGACTTCCTCGACAGCCTTTTTATCAAGAAGCTTTTCAGTATCATTTTTAGTAAAAATCGGGATAACGGTTTTATCCCTATATCCTTCTAGATATAGAATAAGCTCTCTGTCGGAGGTGTCAAGCGGACGGGAAAGGTCAAAGAGGGCGAGCACAAGCTCGGTCGAGTCGTCTTTAATTTTCTCCTTTGCAATTCCGACGCCCATTTGCTCTATTTCATCAGAGGTGTTGTCCCTTATTCCTGCGGTATCAAAGAGGCGGAGAAGCACTCCGTCGATTTCGACTGTCTGCTCGAGGACGTCTCGGGTAGTGCCCGGTATGTCGGTTACTATTGCCTTTTTCGAAGCAAGCAGTGCATTAAAGAAGGACGATTTACCGACGTTCGGCTTACCTGCAATAACGGTGTTTATTCCGTGTTGTACGGCGTGTCCGCTTCGGTAGGTGGAAATAAGAGCGTTACACTCGCCCGATATTTCACTTATTCTTCTCTTCAGCGTTTCGTCGTCCATATCCTCGAGGTCTTCCTCGGGATAGTCGATAGAAGCATAGAGGGTAGATATGAGCGAAACGAGGCTCTTCTCAATTCCGTCTATCTTTTCGGTGAGTGCGCCTTCGATATGCTTTGTTGAAAGTCGGACGGCACGCTCCCCCTCTGCCGAAAGGAGATTTCCTATCGCCTCGGCTTCGGTTAGGCTTATTTTATTATTTATAAATGCTCTGCGGGTAAATTCGCCCGCAGTTGCCATTCTTGCGCCCTGTTCGAGTACGGCGGAGAGTACCATTTCGGTGACTGTATATCCGCCGTGGCAGGAGATTTCCACCATATCCTCCCCCGTAAAGCTATTCGGGGCAAGATAGTAGGTAAGAATTCCGCTATCGATATCAGATTTTTCGTCGTATATATCTCCGTAGATCGCAAATCTCGGAGAATAATCGGTAATTCTCTTCTTCGATTTCGGACAAAAGAGCTTTTCCGAAAGAGAGACTGCTCCATTTCCCGAAATTCTTATTACAGCTATTCCTCCCTGCCCTCTCGGAGTAGAGACGGCGGCAATTATATCACTTAACATAAAACTCCTAAAAAAAAGGTAAATTCAGGGCAAAAGCCTGAATTTACCCTATGCTTTTAATAAATATCGCTTTCGTCGGGGTCGGCAAGTCCGAGCTCTTCGATGCTCTTTGCCTTAACGATAGGCTGCTTCGAAACGCCGCCACCTGCATAAGTGAGGGGTATATCGGGGTCGAGCTCTCTCTTCTTGGAGGGCTGCTTGGGCGCGGTGGGACGGGGCTGCGAGGTCTTGGGCTTCGGCGCTCTCTGATTTTCGGGAGAGACGACGACCTTTCTCTGATCGCCCGAGCCAATCGAGAAGGTAGTAACTCCCTCGATATTCTGCACCTCTGCGTGAATGGTGCGACGCTCGTATGCGCTCATAGGCTCAAGAGTGATATTTCTACCCTGTCTCTTTGCTCTTGCGGCAGTTTTCTGCGCAAGCTTTTTGAGGGCTTCCTGCCTCTTTGCGCGGTAGTTTTCAACGTCCACGATATACCTGCGATAGCTGTTATCGCCCTTATTTGCGGCGAGATTGGTAAGGTACATAAGAGACTCGAGGATTTCTCCGTGATGTCCTATTATAAGTCCCATTCCGTCTCCCTCAACAGTGATAACGGCTTCCTTACTGTTTTCAATTCTAAGCTCTACCTTATCGGTAGAAAGTCCAAGGTCCTGAAGTACGGTCTTAACGAAGTCGAGTGCAAGCTCGTCGGGGCTTTCTTCAAGAGTTACGCTGATTTTTGCGTCCTGTGCACCTATTCCGAAAAGTCCTTTTTTAGACTCGGAGATAACCTCGTACTTAATTTCTTCTTTAGCGATGCCAAGCTCCTTCGAGGCGAGGTCGAGCGCGTCGTCAACCGTTTTGGCATCAAAAATGAGTTCTTTTGACAATTAATTTTCCTCCCTTTATAAAGTCCGAATTACTTGAGCTCTGCCTTGGGGATAATAGAGTCCCCCGAGGGCTCTTCATCATCGGACACAATGCTCTTCCCATCAGGTGCGGCGATAGGCGTATCGTCGTCATCGTCGTCGAAGATGAGAGATTTACGCTGAGTATTTTCACTAGCCTTATAGGGCTTTGCTTTATTCTGTGCCGCATACGCCTTTTCTGCCGCGCGAAGCTCCTCCTCCGTCATAGGCGGAATGGGGAACATACGGCTGAGAAGGAACTGCTGAATGAATGTTAAAATAGAACGGTAGGTCCAATAAAGACCCATCGCTGCAGGCCAACGGAAAGCGAGGTAAGCCGAGAAGAGAGGCATCATTATATTCATGAGCTTCATCGACGACTGCGCTTCGGCGTTGGTGGGTGACTGATAGGTGAATTTACGGGTGAGTACCTGTCCGAAGTATGCCGAAAGGAAGGTAATCACGGGAATTATTATAAGAGCAAGATGACCGTCAAATGCACCCCAAGGGGTCATAGAGAGGTCGAGAAAATCGCCAAAAACCGAGAAATCAGGAAGGACGTACTCGGAAATCTCGGGGAATTTATCGCTGACTGCTCCTATATTATCGTTTACTGCTCGTACAAGCGAAATTTCATCAACGTTAGTTAATTTAGCTCCTGCCTTGAAGGTATCGGAGATACCTGCCATAAAGTCGTTGAGCTTAACGACGAGCTCGCCCTTCATACCCGAAATATAGCTGAGGGGGCGTCTTATAACGTTAAAGAGGGCGATGAGAATGGGGAACTGTATGAGGAGAGGAAGGCATCCCGAAAAAGGACTGAAGTTCTCTTCCTGATAGAGCTTCTGTACCTCCTCCTGCATCTTCATCTGGGTAGCACGGTCGTTTCTGCCCGCATATTTCTTACGGATAGCCGCTTCCTTCGGGCGAAGCTTCGCCTGCTTCTGCGAGTTCTTCTGCTGCTTTATACCGAAGGGGAAAAGTAAAATCTGTACGATGAGAGAAAATGCGAGAAGGGCTACTGCGTAGCCTCCGAGATTTTCGAACAAATCGTAGCACCATTTCATAAGCCAACCAAAGGCTTTGTAAAGTATATCCAAGGTAATTCTCCTTTTTACTTATTCAAGGTACGGGGTCGTGCCCGCCCTTGCAAAACGGGTTACATCTGAGTATTCGCCAAATCGTAAGATAGAGTCCTTTGAAGGCTCCGTGCTTCTGAAACGCCTCGAGGGCATACTCCGAGCAAGTGGGAGTAAACCTGCAACAAGGCGGAAAAAGAGGAGAAATAAGCTTTCTGTAAAGCTTAATTAAGAAAATAAAAATATGCTTCATTCTTCTTTTCCCATTATTTCAAGTTCATTAAAGGCACGGCGCATATCACGAAGGACGTCCTGCATTTTTGTTTCTTTTAGAAAGCATCTTTTTCTTGCGACAAAGACGAAATAGTAAGGCTTTTCATTAATACCGCTTCCCTCTCTTATGAGTGTGCGGTAAGCCTCGCGAATAATTCGGCGCGCTCTGTTGCGCTCTACTGCCCCGCCCAATTTCTTACTTGCGGTTATACCGATATTAGCCCTCTTTAGCCCCTTATACCTCCACGAATAGACGACTACCGTAGGTTGAGGCGAGCTTTTGCCCTTTCGGTACATGCGGGTAAACACCGAGTTATTCTTAATAGTAAATATCTTTTCCATAATTCCCTATACAAAAGGAAAAACCCCCGAAGTCAGCCGCCCGCATACGTTAAATATGGGTTCGGGTATCTTATCGGCGGTTTAAAATTTGCAATCGCTCTTATCTTAATAAGTAAGACGTGCTCTTCCTTTTGCTCTGCGTCTCTTGAGAACCTTTCTTCCGTTAGCGGTCTTCATTCTCTTACGGAATCCGTGCTCCATTTTTCTCTGTCTCTTCTTAGGCTGGTATGTTCTAAGCATATCTGCACCTCCTTTATAGCTGTCGCACAGTCATAGAGTGTGACGTGCGTGTAGTCAATTTTTTCGTCGCATATCATTATACAGATTTTTTAGCGACTTGTCAATAGTTTTTTTATTTTTTATTTCGCTTTTTGAGTGGCGCAGGGTTGCGCCACTCAAAGAAGACTTATATTTTATTCTGCAATGGGCTCTTCGGTTACTTCTTCCGACTCTTCTTCAGCCTTTGCCTCTGCCTCAAGCTTTGCCTCTTCCTCACGGCGACGCTTTTCCTGCGAGGTGATTATGTTATTATCAACCTTTTCACTTCCGCCGGGACGGGTTTCTGCAAAGTAGGAGAAGGAGCCGTTAAGGCTATCAAGAAGGATGTTGTAGAGAGGAGTGTACTCGTCTCCCGTGTTCTCCTTGGGATAAAGAGCGTCCTTGTCCTCGTACTTGCCCATTCTCGTCATTGCTTCTTCAAGAGTCTTATCTACGTTGGGGTCACCCTTCATAAGGTCGTAGATATAGTCTTTTGCAATCTTATTGATCTTGTCAAACGCCTTACTGTCGGCATCGTCAACCTTCTCGGCGTAGCCGATGAATGCACTTGCCTTGATATTCTTGTTTCTTTCGATAGCCTTCTTCTGATAGTCTGCGCCAAGCTCCTCGGGAACGTAGCCGATAAAGGTATTGCCGTAGGTATCAAAGGAGACGTTGTAGTCGTTTGAAATCTTCGATATCGTTTCGCCGTCGAGATTTACCTCATAATGCACGTCCTCAACACCAAAGGTGATAAGGTTACGGAGCGCTTCGTTGGTGTAGAAGCCTGAAATGAGCTGAACTGCACGGGAAGGATATTTACAAGACGAGCTTACAACGAAGGTCGAGCCAAAGGCATCGTCGGTGGTAACCTTGGGTGCCGAGTAGGTGTAGTAGGAATAGAGGTCTGCTCTGTCGCCAAGCTGTGCCTTTACTTCGTCGAGGTTGCCCTTGAACACGCCGACTGCGAAATCGGTGGTTGCGGGGTTTGCTCCCTCGGGAGCAAAGTAGCCTGCGTTGCGGTATTTAGCCATTCTCTTGAAGTGAGTGAAGGCAACGCCCGAGTTCTGTCCCGAGCCGATGTCGAAGGTGAACTCAAGCTCTACCGAGTTGGTGCTTCTTGCATCAATATTCTTGGTACCGTATGCAGGGAAGCTATCCATATCGTCGTCATAGAAGTCGAAGTTCTGTATTACAGTCGGAGGAGCGAAAAATACGGTGCATCTTTCGTTCTTGTCTACCTCCTCGAGCCAAGGGTCGAGGGTATTGAGTGTCATAGAAGAATCTGTGGGTATTTCGATAGGATATTTTTCGAGAAGGTCGGTTCTGAAGGCATAGTAAGAGCCTTCGTTATCACCTGTACCGAGCATCTTGTTTGCAGGGATACCGTAGTACATACCGTTCATCTTTGCAACCGAGAGGATAAGAGGACTGACGTACTTGGTGATTATACTGTATGTACTTGTAAGAGGAGAGGATATATCGGCGATATGCTCTCTGTCGGAGAGCTCCTCAAGGCGCTCTCTAGAATCAACGAGGAAGATATCAAGCTGAATGTCGTCGGACATCGTAACGCTTATTTCTTCAAGAGAGAGACCTCTCTTTTCGCCCCACGCCTCATATTCTCTCTGCGCGCGCTTCTTTTCCTTCTGCATTTCGAGAGGAAGCTCCTTCGCGGCAAGTCTTGCTGCCTTTGCGGCTGCGGTTGCGGCTCTTTCTGCGAGCTCGGTTCTTTCAGTCTGCTCCGCAATAGATACGAAGGCATCCTCGATAGTCTCCTCATACTCGCTTTCAAGAAGCATATGAAGCTTTACGGTGGTCTTGTACTTGTCCTCCGTAATCTTATTTATTTCTGACTCAACGAGGCTTACCGCTTCATCGGTGGTACCCTCCTCCTTAAGTCCGTATAGGTGAAGTGTAATAGCGGGAATGCTACTTGTGTCTTCTTCGTAATCGGTTTCGACGTCCGAGCAGGATGTGAATACCAGCATCGAAAGAGTCAAAACGAGAAGAAGCAAAAGAACTATCTTGTTTCTCATTAATAAATCCTCCTATCGTTTTTCATAAACAAAGTTATTTTACACTATTAAAGACATTATGTCAAGTAAGAAATTGTCCAATTAAAG
>JAZQUE010000026.1:0-7082 GCA_045631145.1 Eubacteriales bacterium | reverse complement strand
TGGAATATGGGGTGGATGAACGATACCCTCTCCTACGCCTCCCTCGACCCCGTATACCGAAAATACCACCACGACCGCCTTACCTTTTCCCTCACCTACGCCTTCAGCGAAAGCTTCGTCCTGCCCATCTCTCACGACGAGGTGGTGCACGGAAAGAGGTCACTCATTGACAAGATGTCGGGCGGATACGAAATGAAGTTTCTCACGGCACGGGCGGTACTCACCTATATGTACACTCACCCAGGCAAGAAGCTCGTTTTTATGGGTACGGAGATAGGTCAGTTTCGAGAGTGGGACTTTGCGGGAGAGGTGGAGTGGTTTTTACTCGACTACCCCGCCCACAAGAGCTTTCACGACTTCTGCCGTTCTCTTTCTCACTTTTATCTCGAAAATCCTCCCCTTTACGAGAGAGACAGCGACTGGTCGGGCTTCGAGTGGTGCGACCCCGACAACGCCGACGAGTCGGTAATATCCTTTATCCGTCGGGACGGGTCGGGAAATGAGCTTCTCGTCGTCATAAACTTCACTCCCGTCGAGAGACACGGCTTCGAGGTGAGGGTGCGGGAGGGCGTCTGGCGGGAGGTTTTTTCGTCGTCGGGCGAGAGAGAGGAAAAATATATCTCAAAAAAGGGAAAAATGAAGGTGAACCTTCCGTCTATGACGGGGATAATCTACAAAATGGAAGGGAGTATTTATGAATAGACAAAAGGAATGTGTCGCAATGCTTCTTGCAGGCGGTCAGGGGAGCAGGCTTCTTGCCCTCACGAGAAAAACGGCGAAGCCTGCGGTATCCTTCGGGGGAAAATACCGCATTATTGACTTTCCCCTGTCGAGCCTTTCGAACTCGGGGATAGACACCGTCGGGGTACTTACCCAATACCGACCTCTTGAGCTCAGCGACTATATCGAAACGGGCTTTCCGTGGGACCTTGACAGAAGCTTCGGAGGACTCAAAATTCTGCCTCCCTATCAGCGTGACGAGTCCTTCGACTGGTACAGAGGTACTGCGGGGGCTATATGGCAGAATATGGAGTTTATCGAGCGCTACGGTGCGAAGGACGTACTCATTCTGTCGGGCGACCATATCTACAAGATGGACTACTCGAGCCTTCTCGATTACCATAAAAAGAAAAACGCCGACTGCACTATCGCCGTTATCGACGTGCCTCTCTCGGAGGCGAGCCGTTTCGGCATTATGACCTCCGACGAGGACGGTAGAATAAAAAGCTTCGAGGAGAAGCCGAAAAAGCCTACCTCAACTACGGCGTCGATGGGAATATACGTCTTTAAAAGAGAAGCGCTTTCCCACTATCTCGCCCTTGACGCCGCCGACGAAAAGAGCGACAAGGACTTCGGAAAGAACGTCATTCCCCTGATGCTCTCGGACGGTGCGAGGCTCTATTCCTATCTTTTCGAAGGGTATTGGAAGGACGTCGGAACGGTGGAGGCGCTTTGGGAGGCGAATATGGACCTGCTTGGCAGTGCCCCCGCCTTCGACCTCTCGGCAGGCTCTCGGATATACTCGAAGCAGTACGCCGAAACACCGCAGTATATAGGAAGCTCCGCCTCTGTCTCCGACTCGATAGTAACCTCGGGAGTGAGGCTGGAGGGAGAAATAAAGAACTCGGTCATCGGGCACAGAGTAGTGGTAGAAAGAGGCGCACTCGTCGAAAACAGCGTCGTTATGGACGGTGCGGTGATAGAAGAGGGGGCGGTGGTCTCCTTCGCCATTATCGACCGAGACGCCGTTATAGAAAAGGGGGCGAGGGTTATCGGAGAAAAGGACAAGATAGCCGTCGTCGAAAGAGAAAAAAGAGTAGAGAAAGGAAAAAGCGAATGAAGACGGCAGGACTTATTTTTTCGAATATGCACGATGACGCAGTGCCCGAGCTTACCCGCTTTCGCACTATGGCAAGTATTCCCTTCGGTGCGAGATACAGACTCGTGGACTTTCCCCTTTCGAATATGGTAAATTCGGGAATAACGAATATCGGCATCATCACTCACTATAACTACCGCTCGCTTCTCGACCACGTCGGAGGAGGCAAGGACTGGGATATGGCGAGGCGGTCGGGGGGTATAAAGTTTTTACCGCCCTACGTCACCACCTTCGAGGGAGTAGGGCACGCCTACGAGACGAGGCTCGAGGCGCTTCAGAGTGCCGTCAGCTTCATAAAGCGGTGTGATGCCGATTACGTCGTTATGTCCGACTGCGACGTGATAATGAATATCGACCTGAGGAAGGTAGTTGAGGAGCATATCGCCTCCTCAGCCTATATTACCCTCGTCACCTATCCGAGAAAAGCGTCGGGCAAGACCGAGGAGGTAGTGACGGTTGGCGAAAACAACAAGATTATGGACTTATCAAGGAGAGTGCTCTCGAAGGGAGAAGCCGAGGTACTGACGGGAATAAGCGTAATGTCGAGACGTGAGCTGGAGTCGCTTCTCGCCCTCGCCTTCGCTCATTCGTGGCGTGACTTTTCCTCCGACGGACTTATCACGATAATGAAAAGAAAGCTCATCCGCGCCTGGCGACACGAAGGCTTCTCGGCGAAGATTTCTTCCCTTGAGAGCTACTTCGAGACCTCGATGTCGCTACTGCACGAGGATATGCGTGATTCTCTTTTCAAGTGGGAGACCCCCATTTACACAAAGCTCAAAAACACGCCTCCCGTAAGATACCTCGACGGCTGCCGAGTCAAAAACTCCCTCATAGCCGACGGTGCGGTGATTGAGGGTGAGGTGGAGAACTCCATTCTTTTCAGAGGAGTGAAGGTGGAGCGTGGCGCATCTGTGAAAAACTCCATTCTCCTTCAGGACACCGAGGTGCTTCACGGGGCAAGGCTGAACTCGGTCATCACCGACAAAAACGTCACGGTAAAGCCCCTTCGCAATCTTTCGGGCCACGAGACAATGCCCTTTTTCATTCCGAAGGGAGAGAGCGTATGAAGATACTTTTTGCCGTTTCGGAGTGTACCCCCTTCGCCTCAAGCGGAGGGCTTGGAGACGTTGCGGGAAGTCTCCCCGAGGCGCTGAACAGGGCGGGGGCGGAGGTGAGGGTGATAATGCCCCTCTACTCCTCGATAGACCCGATATACCGAAATGAAATGAAGAAGGAGTGCGAGTTCAACCTCTCGCTTTCGTGGCGGCGACAGTACTGCGCCGTTTACAGCTTAAAAAAAGAAAACACCGTCTATTATTTCGTCGATAACGCCTATTACTTTCATCGAAGAGCTCTTTACGGAGAATACGACGACGGAGAACGCTTCGCCTTCTTCTCAATGGCGGTGGTGTCGGCAATAGGACGACTCGGCTTTTCACCCGATATACTCCACGCTCACGACTGGCAGACCGCCCTTTCGGTAATCTACTTGAAAAGACTCTTTTCCCTACCCGTAAAAACGGTCTTTACCATTCACAACATCGAATATCAAGGTAAATTCGACCACGCTATTCTCGGCGACGTTTTCGCCCTTCGGGAAAGCGAGCGAAGCCTCGTCGATTTCGGAGGGTGTATAAATCTCTTGAAGGGGGCTATCGTCACCGCCGACACCGTCTCCACCGTCAGTCCTACCTACAAGGAGGAAATAAAAAACGGCTCGGGTATGGGGCTTGACGGTATACTGAGGGAGAACGACTACAAGCTCTGCGGAATTTTAAACGGCATCGACACCTCTCTCTATAACCCCGAGTGCGACGGCGGAATTGCAGAGCGTTTCTCACCTTCCGACCTTTCGGGCAAGGGAAAATGTAAGCTTTCTCTCCAGCGTGAGCTTGGACTTCACGAGGGGGAACACATACCACTTGTGTCTCTTGTGTCGAGGCTCGTTCATCACAAGGGTATAGATATCGTGATTGGTTCGATATACCCCCTTCTTTACGAGACCGATATAGAGTTCGTGCTTCTCGGGCAGGGAGAGTGGCGATACGAGGAGTTTTTCCGTTCGCTCGAGGAGAGCTTCAAGGGCAGAGTCAGGGCTATAATCGGCTACGACAGACCGCTGTCGAGAAGGATATATTCGGCAAGCGACCTCTTTCTTATGCCCTCCTTTAGCGAGCCCTGCGGTCTTGCGCAGATGATTGCATCACGCTACGGTGCGATACCCGTCGTGAGAGAGACGGGGGGACTATATGATTCTATCAAGCCTTACTACAAGGAAGGGGCTACTCTTCACGGCAACGGCTTCACCTTCAGGGGTAAAACGAGCGCAGAGCTTACCGAAAGGGTAAAGGCGGCGCTCAATATGGAAGACCGAGAAGAATTTATAAAGAAAATAATGGAGACAGATTTTTCGTGGGATAAGGCGGCAGGCGAATACCTTACGCTTTATCGGAGAGGAGAAAAGAATGGATAAAAACGAAATAAAAAGAGAGATTGTTGACACTCTTGAAAGACAGCTCGGAATATCTCCCGCCGAAGCCGATGCTACCTCCTTTTACAAGGCGGTGAGCTTGGTGGTAAAGAATATTTTACTTGGAAAGAGGCAGGGCTTTAAAAGAAAGGTGAAAGAAAAGGAGCTAAAGCGTGTAAGGTATCTTTCGATGGAGTTTCTTATCGGACGAAGCCTTAAAAATAACCTTTTGAATCTTTCGATAGAAGCTGCATTCAGAGAGGCACTTGCGGAATTACAGATAAATCTTGACGACCTTTACGAAAAAGAGCCCGATGCGGCGCTCGGAAACGGAGGGCTCGGAAGGCTCGCCGCCTGCTTTATGGACTCGCTCACTACCCTCGGATATCCCGCCTTCGGCTATTCGCTGCTCTATGAGTACGGACTTTTCAGGCAGATGATAGTTGACGGAATACAGCTTGAGCTACCCGATGCGTGGCTTACGGGGGGCGAGGTATGGCTCACGCCGAGACCCGACAAGTCGGTGAGGGTAAGGTTCGGCGGAAACGTGAGAGAGGTATGGCGTGAGGGTAAGCTCGAAATAGTCTACGAGAACTCGGAGGAAATCGAGGCAGTTCCCTACGATATGATGATTTCGGGCTTCGACACCGAGGCGGTAAACGTCCTGAGGCTCTGGCGGCCGAAGGCGAAAAACGACTTCAATATGGGGCTTTTCAGTAAGGGTGACTATTCGAGGGCGCTCGAGGACACCCTTTACGCCGACATAATAACGAAGGTGCTCTACCCCGACGACAACCACAGTGAAGGTAAGCTACTGAGGCTTACGCAACAGTATTTTCTCGTCTCTGCTACCGTCCAGAGCATCGTCTCGGAGCACCTATCTCTCTACCACACCCTCGATACTCTCCCCGACAAGAACTCCATTCACATCAACGATACCCACCCCGCCCTCGTCGTGCCCGAGCTGATGAGGATACTCACCGACGAGCACTCTTATTCGTGGGAAAAGGCTTGGGACATCGTCATAAAAAGCGTTTCATACACTAACCATACCATAATGCCCGAGGCGCTCGAGAGGTGGCGTGAGGATATTTTTGCGCTGAGACTTCCGAGAATACACTCGATAACGAAGGAGATAAACGAGAGGTTCTCAAGGGAGGCGTGGAAGGTATTTACGGGGGACTTCAACGCTATATCGAATATGTGCATAGTTGCAAACGGTGAGGTGAGAATGGCGAACCTCTCGGTCATCGGCTCACATTCGGTGAACGGCGTGTCGAGGCTTCATTCGTCGATTTTAAAGGCAAAGACCTTTAAGAATTTTTATAAAATATACCCCGAGCGCTTCACCTCGGTGACGAACGGCGTGGCACTCAGGCGGTGGCTTCCCTTTTCGAACCCGAGGCTTCACTCTCTCATCTCGGAGTGCGTGGGAGACTATCTGAAGAATGCGGAGAGGCTTCACGAGCTAAAAAATTTTGCCGACGACGGCGCAGTTCTCGAAAGGCTCGAGAGGATAAAATACGAGAACAAATGCGACCTCGCGCGAGTATTTGAGGGACTTGACCCGAATTCAATCTTCGACGTTCAGGTAAAGAGGCTTCACGAATATAAGCGTCAGCTGCTGAATGCCCTCAACATCATCTCGCTCTATCTCGATATTCTCGAGAACCCCGAAAAAGAGCGTACTCCTCACACCTTCATTTTCGGTGCGAAGGCGGCGCCGGGCTATCATATGGCAAAGAGGATAATCAAGCTCATATGGTGTCTCGGGCGTGAAATAGAAAAGGACGAGAGAGCAAGGAAGCTTCTGAAGGTAGTCTTTATCGAGGACTACAAGGTGAGTATTGCCGAGAAGCTCATTCCCGCCGCCGAGATAAGCGAGCAGATTTCCCTTGCGGGCAAGGAGGCAAGCGGAACGGGCTGTATGAAGCTTATGATGAACGGTGCGGTAACGATAGGCACTCTCGACGGCGCAAACGTCGAGATGAAAAAAGAGGTGGGAGAGGAGAATATTTATATCTTCGGACTGAACGAGAGCGAGGTCGAGAGACTGTGGCTGACGGGCTATAGCCCCTCGGCGTACTACTCCTCGAACAGACGCCTCACCGCCGTTATAAATAAGCTCGCCGAGGGACTGAACGGCGAGAGCTTTTCGGATATCGTGGCGTATCTCATTTCCTCGGGCGGTGTTTCCGATCCTTATATGTGCCTTGCCGACTTCGACTCTTACACAAGTCGGATCGTAGCCATGTCGTTCTGTGAGCCAAGGAGTTGTTTCATACATTTGTCTTCCTAAGACCGCTTGGGCTGCGATCCATACCTGCCGAGATGCGAACTGCAGTCTTTTTATAATATACATGTTTATCAATTGACGCATTTTATGTGCCATGGCACACTTGTGTCTCACTATGTGCGTCAATATGACACACAGTGGCAACATTCACCACAACATCTTGTGCTCCGTGGCTACTTGGCACGAAAATTGCTACTACATTTAGCGAGTTACCTCGTTGGTAGGTTCTGTGTTGTTTGACATGCTTCTTGGATATTGACCTTGCCAGTCGCAAGACTGGTCGGAATCGCGAATTGTCTATCCGGACATGGCGGTTTAGAAAACTGATTTTCGATGAGAAAAAGAGAACATTTTCATTTATGCTTATCGGCAATCCGGCTTCTAATCTCCACTGGCGGATACCCGATTGGATTTATTCGGTTAATGCGATTCAC
>JAZQUE010000025.1:0-3774 GCA_045631145.1 Eubacteriales bacterium | reverse complement strand
GGTTTACTTTTCCTTTTATGAATTCAATTCTTTTGTTTACTGCTTCGGCTTTTGGTGCAATAAGAATTGAAAGCTCTCCTCTTGTCATAGGAGTGTCGGGATACAAGCAGTTGTCTGAAAATACAATAGCTCTATCTCTTTGGAGCTTTTTAAAGAGTTCAAAATCAGGGTCATCACGCCCAACGTCAAGAAAAGGTGATTCACCTAAAAGCTCACTGACAGTAACAATTTCGTATCCGTGCTCCTTCAAAAGCTCAAGCTGTTTCTTTAGTCCCTTTATTACAGGGGCGCGAAGCGACATATTGTATCCGTCTTTTTGAAAAATGATTTGTCCCGATAGGGCATCGGGGCTTTCCTTGAGTGCATTTTTTAAAGGAAGCACCATAGCGTTTATTTCATCTTCCTCTTTTTCACAAGGTAGCCATCCCGCACCGTCAAAAGAAGCGGCAAGATAGTTATACCCCATAAGCGAATAAACATCGTAGGAGGTGAAACCGCCTTCGATTTTGTCAACGTAGTGAGGCGGACGAGAAAACTTCATTTCATATCCTGAAGTGTTTTTAAGATATGAATGTAGCTTTTCTACGTCTGAAAACACCTCGTCAAAGCCGTGAAGCGTTTTCCTTGAGGAGTATATTACGTTTTTCTTTCCAAACAGAATATGCGAATAGGTGTGATTCGTAATTTCGTGACCTTCGCTGATAATGCGCTCTATTATGTCAGGACAGTTTTTTGCTCCCGCAAGACTGTCCTTTTCAAATCTGGGATAATGGTCATAAAAAGCACCGCTCCATGAAGGAGTGCCGAGTAGCCCCTCTTCATCGGGGTAATTGTTTTCGGTCGTTCCGATAACGTCGAACGTTCCTTTTGCAGAAAATTCAGATAAAATATCAAGAATGGTGTTTGTAAGATTGTTTTCTCTTGTCGGGCCATCATCGAACGTCATAGCGCATATGCGTTTCTGTGTTTTAATTTTTTCTATTCTTCTTGTGTAAGAAACGTAAGGCTTTTGGAAATTGAAATATCCCTTTAGTTGCTTTTTTATTAATTTCGCTATCTTGATTATATCTCTTTTTTGCATCTTTTACCTTCTTTTTCTGAATATGTCAAGTATTGCGGGAAGGGGGTCTGATATAGAAAAAACAGCGTTTGGAACGAAAACGTTTAAAGAGTCAATAAGTGTCAAAAATGCTTTTTTAAATAATCTGTTTTTTGCGTATGAAAGTACCGAGGCAAAAATATTCGGCATAAATTTCACTTTTTTATTAGTCTTATAATTTGCTGAAAAGGACGAGCTTTCTCCCCTTGATGCACTCAGATATCCTTTTAAAAAGTCTGAGTCGGCTTTAAAGGTGGCAGAAAAGCTTCCCCATATTCTCGGGTTTACTTCAAGAAGATAATACTCTCCATCCTTCTCTTTATATTCCGCCATAGCAATTCCTTCAAATTCCGCTTCTTTTAAAAGTTTTACGGTTTTTTCTATTAGGGCGTCGTCGTTGAAGGTTACAAGCGAGGTGGAAGGACCTCCGCTGAATGGATATTCGGAAAGTCGTTTGTGGCAAAAGGCAGAATACGCCCTTCCGCCTTTTCCCAGAACAACCGACACCCCTATCCCGTCGCCCCTAACGTATTCTTCAATAATAATCGGAGAAAACTTTGAATAATGAGTTATTGCGTTGTTTAAGTCGCTGAAGTTTTCTGCTATTTTATATCTTTCGCTCGCTTTGAGACCGAATTTTTCACCGCATAACGGTTTTACAACTACGGGAAATTTGTTTGTGCTTTCGTCGCACAATTCAGGTACGGTCAGTCCTAAGTTTTTAGCAATTTTTTTGATTTCGCTCTTATCATTTACTTTGTCGAGAATATCTTTTTTTGAAACGCAGAAATCTGCAACCTCTGCAAATTCGGAAAGGTTTTCGGAGATTACATTCATGGTAAAAACTCCGATAGGGAGAATTATGGGTCTGTCATATTTTTTACAAAGGGAGAGTAGAGCGTTTTTATAGTGTTTTAAAGGAAGGGTGACTTTTTCATTTAAATATTTAGAATGAAAGGCAGGAGGGGAAGGTTTATCGTCGGTTGTAACGCCAATAAAGCTTTCTCCGAGCTTGTTTAGCGAATAAATAGCCGCAATAGAGCTTCTGTATGCGCAGTCAGTAATGATTACCGTTTTTACCACTTCCTTTCCTTTGTAATTTTACCATAACAGATTCAAAAGGTCAATCTGTTTTTATTTTTTTAATGAGTAAGATTATCGCAGGGAGGTTTACAAGCATTAATATAGCATTTGAAATATCTGATAAATCAACGATTATAGTGTCGGATATAAATGGAGAGAGAAGCATTACGGAACAAAACACAAACAGATAAAATTTATTGTATCTTTCTTTTTTTATGTAGTTTACGGCACAAAGACCGTTATAATACCAACAAAGGGTACTGGTGAATGCAAATAAAAGCATAGATACAGAATAAAATGCTTCGCCAAACCTTCCGAAGTTCTTTTCGAAGACGCCTTTAGTAATAAGCCCTGCATCGTGGAAATGGGCCAGCTCGCCTATACTTAAAATAGCGATTGCAGTCATAATACATATAACGGAATCAATAAACACTTCAATAATGCCCCATCTCGCTTGCTCTTTTGGGGCAGAAGTACTCTCGGCGTGCGTAAAGCCCGAGCTTCCAAGTCCTGCTTCAGTAGAAAAAACTGCTTTAGAAAAGCCACCTGAAATTCCGCGTTTTATCAGTGACCATTTTATACCGAAAAATATACCGCTTTCTTTTAGTATATTGCTGAAAGCATCGGCGAGATTTGCTCTTTGACGGAAAATAATAATTCCCAGAATTATTATGTAAATAACTGTCAGAACGGGAACTATAATTTCCGAAAAAGAAGAAATTTTTTTAAGCCCTCCTATTGCAGTAATAAAAAATACGGCAGTGATTATTATTCCCAAAATTGAAGAGGGAATAGATATAGTCTCCGAGGCTGAATTTATTCCTGCTTTGATTTGTGATAGGTTTCCCATACCAAGCGAGACAAGTATCGCTGAAAAAGCATAGAGGTAAGAAAAAAAGCTTGAACCGATACCGTGCTTTATATAAGATAGTGGGCCTTTTTCGCTTCCGTAAGATTTGTAAATCAAAGAAAGATATATTTCGGTGTACTTTATTCCCATAGAAAAAATACCCGCAACAGCCATCCAAAAAACCGCGCCTGCGCCACCCTCGTAAATAGCACCTGCAACTCCTACTGCATTTCCTACTCCGATAGCTCCGCCAAGGGAGGTGCACATAAGACGAAAGGAATTTCGTTGCTTTGCAATTTTTCCTATTGTGGAAGATATAATTATCAGAGCTTTTCTGAAGATGAAAAACTTTGTTTTAAAAAGGATAAAAAGTCCTGTTATAATGATTAAAAAAGAACAAGGCAAAGTCCATAATAAGTTTTTAATTGTTTCTAACATATTTCCGCTAAAAAAATTGAATTTTCTCTTAACAAAATTGAAAAAGTATGATATAATCAAAAAAAGACGTGATGAGAAAGGATACATAAAATGTCAAACGATATTTATTTCAGAACCGCTATTGCAGGCTATAACAAGAACGACGTAATGCGTTTTATCGAAAAGCTCAATTCTGATCAGGTGGAGAGGGTAAACGATCTCAACGATCAAATAAGAAGCGCTCAGACCGAGGTTAAAAAGCTTACTGCTGAAGCAGAGACGCTTCGCAGAAGATGCGACGAGCTTGACCACGCCTTATCGGTAA
>JAZQUE010000024.1:0-2502 GCA_045631145.1 Eubacteriales bacterium | reverse complement strand
CCTCTCACTTTTCTTCACGTAAGCGTCCATCTTTACGGTGTCAAATCGGTCAATGGTTCCGCCGACATAAATTTCGACGACCTCTTTATCGCCAAGACAAAGAGCAGAAACAAACTCCTCTGCCTGCTTTTCGGGTGAAAGGTCGAAAATCTCCGTAACCGTTCTTGAAGTTATTTCATAGTTATACTCTATTGTTTCAGGCTCCGGTTCTTGCACTTCAGGATCTTCTATATTCACCTTGGGCTTTGTTAAATAGTAATTATAGCTTATATCAAAAGGATAAAGATTTTCGGTTATAAAGAAATCCTCATAATCGTTACCGTCGAAACTTATTATAAGCTGATCCCTCAAGGTATTGATTTTCTGCCCCTCGGTGTTAAGAAGCACAAAATATTGTGGGCCTCCTGACGGAAGGCTATACTTCACGTCGCCGAAATGCACTTCGCCGCGAACCTTTCCTCCACTGCTAAAAATAGAACGGTAGTACTGAAGCTCCCCTTTTACAGTTACCTCCTCGCCGTTTTGAGAGTACAAGGTATGGTCAAAGGGTATCTTCACAGGAAAAAGGTGATACCAAAGAAGAAAAAGAATCAAAATCACCGTCAGGAAAACAAAAAGCTTCAATGCGTGTTTTTTCAAAAAAGTCATAAATGCACCTTCTTTCTTAAAATTTTGTAAAATGAATAACGTTAAAAGTAATATTTTCTTTTACTCGTCAAGCATTAACGTTCCTTCTTTTGCTTTTTTCTTAAGTCTCTGTAACTGCTCTTTTTCAATTTGAGCAATGCTCTTTTCAGGGGTAGGTAAATCTTCGGGCATAGTGCCACCAATTTCTTCGATTGCCTTTCTCACTTCTCTGCCTACTGTATTATGGACTTTTGTGGCAGTTTCGGCAAGAAGCTGATTCCACTGCTTTATATCCCCGCGAACAATCAGCCTTCTGCTATCTTCATCAAGCTCATTAATCTGTCTGCGACCTCCTGCCTATAGGTCTGTATAGCAAAATATGTTTGTCCAAGAGCAATAACCTCTTTTCTTGGGTCACCGTTTTGAACAATCAAATAGCAGGCATATCGTGTAAGCTCATAATCTGTCACAGCCTTTTCGGTTACACCCGCTTTCACGATTTTCCTGACCTCAGGAAAATCGTAAAAAACATTATGACCGCTATTCTCACAAGCAATCATAGCACGTTTTATGACGTTATTAAAATTTTCCCATTTATTATAATCTAAAACAGAAGAAAGCTCTCTGGCTGACCAATATTCCTCGCCGTTTTCTCTGATACGTTTTATATTTTCAAAACATTTATATTCATTTGCTATCAAATTACTCATAAAAGCTCCTCTTTACATAATACAGAAATCAATAACTTCAACTTCGTTAATTCAATTATACCATAAACTCTCACGAAAAGCAACCAAACAAAATTCCGCTTTATTCACCATTCCTTCACAATTTCGTGGTAAAATACTTAAGTTTGAAGGAAAGAGGAATTAATATGGAAAATAAAAAGCTGAACCCTCTCGGGTACGAAAAAATATCGACGCTTCTTCGGCGTTTTGCGCTTCCGAGTATCATTTCGATGCTCGTGAGCTCTCTTTACAATATAGTTGACCAGATTTTCATCGGCTGGGGTGTCGGAACTATCGGCAACGGAGCGACTAACGTAGCCTTCCCCTTCACCTCGATAATGCTGGCGGTATCCCTCACTATCGGTGTCGGTGCGGCGGCAAAGTTCGCCCTCGAGCTCGGACGGGGAAATAAGGCTGAAGCAGGAAAGTGCGTCGGCGTTGCTACCGTCTGGGGAGGTGCACTCGGAATTCTATGCTTCATAGTTTTCGAGGTCTTCGCAGTTCCTATGCTCAAGGCGTTTGGAGCGACACCGAACATTCTCCCCTACGCACTCGACTACGTAAGAGTAACCGCCATAGGTATGCCCTTCCTCATCGTATCAAATTCAATCTCCAACCTTATTCACGCCGACGGAAAGCCCCGTTATTCAATGCTCGTGATGCTTGTGGGTGCAATTCTGAACACCATACTTGACCCCATATTCATCTTCGTTTTCGATATGGGAATTGCGGGTGCGGCGTGGGCAACCGTAATATCGCAGATAGTCTCGTTTGTGATTTGTATCTCTTATATTCCACGCTTCAGGTGCGTTATCATAAACCGCGACATCTTCCGCCCGTCCCTTAAAACCACCCTGCACACAATGTCACTCGGACTGAGTAACGGTCTCAATCAGGTAGCAATCTGTCTTGTGCAGATAGTTTTAAATAACTCTCTTATATACTACGGTGCACAGACCGTTTACGGCACAGACATTCCTCTCTCGGCAGTCGGCGTCGTTATGAAGGTCAACGCCATCATAATGTCGGTGTTTATCGGCATTCAGCAGGGCACACGTCCCATTATGGGCTACAACTACGGTGCGAAGCAGTATAGCAGGGTTAAACAGACCTACCGTCTCGGCGTAATCGTAGACGTTTTAATAGG
>JAZQUE010000023.1:0-4295 GCA_045631145.1 Eubacteriales bacterium | reverse complement strand
TTTCTTCTTTTATTAACTGTTTCTTTTTGGTTGTTTCGGTTTTAGCCAAAAGAAAGCCTCCTAAAAATTATATAAATGCAAAATACGCAACGATGCACACGACAGCAGTAAAGAGTGAAAACACTCTTACAATCTTATGCTCGTTCCACCCCATCATTTCAAAGTGGTGATGAATTGGGGTCATTTTAAATACTCTTTTTCCAAACAGCTGAAAGGACGCGACCTGTATCATTACGGATACAGATTCAATTATATACCAAAGTCCTGCGATAAAGATAAGTATGGGACAGTCGAGAATAAAAGATACTCCTACGACGAAGCCTCCGAGGAAGAGCGAGCCCGTATCTCCCATAAAAATACGAGCAGGGTTGATATTATACCAAAGGAAGCCGATAAGTCCTCCGACAACGCTTCCCATAAGGGCGGCGAGAGGAAGGTCACTCAAAATAAAGGTAAGAACCGAAAAGAGCACGGTAATAACGAGGGTAACGCTTCCCGCGAGTCCGTCTATTCCGTCGGTGAGGTTGACGCTGTTTACCATAAAGGCAATAAAGATTACGCTTATCACATAGTAAAATGCGCCGAGCTCAAGAGTTATATCGGTAAAAGGAAGCTCAACAGAGGTCGTTATGTAGCCGAAATATGCCATTGCGGCAATATAAAGAGCCGATACTATAAACTGTAAAACGAGCTTCTGAATAGCGGAAAGTCCTTTATTCTGCTTTTTTACGAATTTCGTATAGTCGTCGATAAAGCCGATAGCGCCAAAGATGAGCATCATCGCGAGGGTGATAAGCACCGAATAGTTACCCGAAAGATAAGCGTTATAGCTACCGAAGGCGAGAGTGGTAACGGTTATGGCGGCGATAAAGAAAAGTCCGCCCATAGTGGGTGTTCCCTCTTTAGACTTATGCCAACGGGGCCCGATATCGAGAATGACCTGCCCCATCTTTATTCTCATAAGAAAAGGAATGAATTTCTTTTCGAGAGCGAGTGTTATTACAAGGCTTAAAAGAATTGATAAAACAAAAATTACACCTATCGACATTATTTACTCCGTATCGTTTTATTTTTCGAGTCCTGAGAGGGCTATTATTTCCTCAAATTTCATTCCGCGACTTGCTTTGAAAAGAATCGTGTCTCCCTTTGACATTTTCTCATTCAGAGCGAGGGCGAGGTCGTTCTTCGTTTCGTAGTGATACGCCTCGACTCCGAGCTCTTTTGCCTTTGAGTTTATACTCCTTGCTCTTTCGCCGAAGGTAAGAAGGAGATCGATATTTTGCTCCGCCGTTTTTTCACCGACGGCGGTATGTATCCTCTCACTTAAGTCACCAAGCTCGAGCATATCTCCAAGCACCGCGATACGCTTCTTCTCGGTTTTGATATCCCCGAGAAGCGTCAGGGCGGCGGTCATTGATTCAAGTCCTGCGTTGTAGCAATCTGCTATAACTCTGACACCCGATTTTTCATAGATATTCTGACGAAGTCCGACGGTCTTATAGTTCAACAGTCCCATCTTTATTTCGTCAAGCGAAATACCGAGAAGGTGTCCCGCCGCAACTGCAAAAAGAGAGTTTACGACGTTGTGCTTTCCGTTGCAGGGAAGCGTTATTCTATCAGTTTTTCCGTAGAGGTGGAGGGTATATTCTGCGCTCGTATCGGTTATGTCGATATCGGTTGCAAATATATCGAGTCCTTCGGTGAGACCTACTCTCACGACGTTTCCCGAAACTCCCTCAAGGAGAGGCTCGTCGCCGTTAATGATCAGAGTGCCGTCTTCTTTAAGTCCTTCGGTAATTTCAAGCTTTACGTCTCTTATCGCCTCTCGGCTTCCGACGTTTTCAATATGCGCAAAGCCGATATTCGTAATCATTGCGATATCGCTTTTCACCATATTTGCAAGGTAAGATATATCTCCCTTATGGCTCATTCCCATTTCACACACAAGCGCTTCGTCCTCCTCTTCGACAGACAGAAGCGTTACGGGAGTGCCGATGTGACTGTTGAGGTTTCCTTTTGTGCGGGCGGTCTTATATTTTCTTTCAAGTACTGCCGAGGTCATTTCCTTGGTGGTCGTTTTTCCGACGCTTCCCGTAAGGGAAACGACTACCTCGGGGTGTGCGACCTTCTCCATATAATACTTTGAAAGCCGTCCGAGTGCAAGGACGGGGTCCCCCACTACGATTATAGGATAGGACACCTCGTCGTACCTATGAGTAAGGGCAAGAGACGCCTTGCCTTCAAGAGCTTTGACGAAATCTGCGCCGTCAACGCGCTCCCCCTTGATTGCGACAAACATCGAGCCGTTTTCTGCCTGACGGCTATCGGTTACAGCGTTTCTCACTATTACCTCGGGGTCACCGTAGAGAGTACCACCTACTATACTGTTTATCTGACCTGCCTTTAAGGGTATCATCTGTTACCTCTTTTCCGTCTTAAAATACTCCGTCACAATTTCACGCTCCGAAAAGGGATGCTTTCCGTCGGCATCAATTTCATATTCCTCGTGGCCTTTGCCGAGAAGAAGGACTACGTCTCCCTCCTCTGCGACGTCCATAGCTCTTTTAACCGCAGACCTTCTGTCAGGAATAACCTCATAGTTCTTCTTGGTAATTCCATCAACAATATCCTTTATGATTTCGTCGGTGTTTTCGGTTCTCGAGTTATCCGAGGTGATTATTACGTAATCGGACATATCGGTAGCCATTTTTCCCATAATGGGACGCTTGGTCTTATCTCTGTCTCCTCCGCATCCGAAAAGACTTATTATTCTTTTCGGAGCGAAGTCTCTTACCGTTTTAATTACGTTTTCCATAGCGTCGGGCGTATGGGCAAAGTCGATAATTACGCTATACGGCGCATCGATACCGACCTTATCTACCCTTCCGTCGATACGGCGGGTGGAGAAAAGTCCATTTATAACTATACCACAATCGATGCCGAGTGTCAATGCCGCAGATGCTGCTGCGAGTGAATTATAGACGGTAAATCGACCCGGAATATTTACCTTTATTCTGAAAAGAAGGTCTTCTCCGAGAAGCTCGTACTCTACTCCGTCGGCTCCCTTGAGTCTCATATTCTTTGCGGTATAGTCACTGCTGTTTTTGTCAATCGAATAGGTTTTGACGGGGCATTTTGCAAGAAGCGCCATATCGGAGGAGGCGGGGTCGTCGTCGTTCAGAAGCCCGACGTCGCACATTTCAAAGAGCTTTGCCTTTGCTCTTTTATAATTTTCAAAGTCGTAGTGAAAATCGAGGTGGTCTCGGGTGAGGTTAGTGAATACTCCGACGTTAAAGTGCATACCGAATATTTTCCCAAGCTCGAGTGAATGTGAGGAGACCTCCATAACGAGAACGTCCACCTTCTTCTCTCGCATAAGAGCGAGAAGTGCCCAGAAATTCTCCGAGTCGGGTGTTGTGAGGTGGTTTCCCTCCGACTCACTGTCGAACTCCTCGTCGCCGATAAGATATTTCATCGTGCCAATAAGTCCGACCTTCATTCCCGCTTCTTCAAAAATGTTTTTGAGCATAACGGTGGTGGAGGTTTTTCCGTTCGTACCCGTAACGCCGACCGAAAGCTTAAAACTTTCCTGCGGTCTTGAATAGAAGTTCGAAAGCATAAGAGAGAGGCTTTCCCTTACTTTTTCAACGAGAACGTAAGGCACTTCCGACGAGGGTATTCTGTCGGTGACGATACATACTGCGCCCATTTCAAGGGCGGTCTCGATAAAGGAGTTTCCGTCAAAGTGCGCGCCCTTAAGAGCAACGAAAACAAAACCATCGCTTATTTTCTTACTGTTTTGAGTTATTCCCTTTATTTCGAGGTCGAGGGACGCTTTTACGTCGAGAGCTCTGACGTCCCGAAGAAGTTCTCTCAGCTTCATATACTTTACCTTTCTAATCTGTGATATTCGAATAGTTTCTGAAGTCTACCGTTATTACCGTACCCTTATCTACGGTATCGCCTGCGGCTACCGACTGCGTTACGGCTATTGCCGAATCGAGGTGGTCGGGGCTTGTACCGACGATGGTTATATTGAGTCCTGCGTTGACGAGTGTCTGGTTTGCAACCGACGGCATCATACCGACGACGTTCGGCACTATCGTCTTGCCCGAGGTGGTATCATCTGTATAAAGCACTATCGTACCGCCGTGAGCGAGAGTATCGCCCGCCTTGGGCACCTGACGGACAACGGTAAGTCCGTCTCCTATTACCTTATACTTATATTCGTTCTTTATTATCTTTGCGCCTGCGTCTGTGACGGTGTTGCCGATATAGTTTTCTACGTTATATGC
>JAZQUE010000022.1:0-4395 GCA_045631145.1 Eubacteriales bacterium | reverse complement strand
CGCGCTTACGATAAATTTTACGCAAATGCTGGGAGAGGCTCCTCGAAGGACGCCCTGCGCTCTGCCGCCGAGCTTTACTCTGCAAGGGAGGCGGTGGGAGCACTGGTGAATACCTCTCCCGAAAATATAGTTTTTACTTATAACGCAACCTACGCTCTCAATATAGCACTTTTCGGCGTCATAAAAGAGGGAATGACGGTTGCGGTTGACCGCTTTTCCCATAATTCCGTCCTTCGTCCTCTCTACGCACTCTCGAAAAAGGGAGTAAAGCTACGCTTCCTCGATAGCAGTATTCTTCGAGATAGCGTGATTATAGACTCCTTTGAAAAGCTCGTGAGGAGCGAAAAAATAGACGTTCTCGTCTTAAATCATACCTCGAACGTAAGCGGTAAGGTAGCCCCTGTGAAAAGGCTTTCGGCTACCTGCCGTGAATTTGGCGTCACTCTTATCGTCGATGCTTCGCAGGGTATCGGCGCAAGCGACATAGATATAAAAAATCTCGGCATAGATATACTCGCTTCGTCGGGTCATAAAGGTCTTTACGGAATTACGGGAACGGGCTTTCTCGCCGTTTCCGACAGCTTCCCGACAACCCTCGAGCCTCTCATTACGGGAGGAAGCGGAATTTTTTCAATGTCGCACGAAATGCCTCTTCTTCTTCCCGAAAGGCTTGAGGCGGGAACACTCGGAATGGTGGGAATAAGCTCAATGAAGGCAGGTGCCGAGTTTATTATGAACGTTGGAAGCGAAGCGATAGGGGAGTGGGAAAAGACACTTCGCCGAAGAGTTGTCTCGGGACTTATGAATATAAAGGGCGTTGACGTCTATAACGCAGAGGTCAACGCTAAATCTATAGTGCTTTTCAACGTCTCGGGCAAAACCTCGTCGATAGTCTCGGATGAGCTCGACCGCCTCGGCTTTGCCGTCAGGGGAGGCTACCACTGCGCCCCCCTCGCCCACGAGCTCATCGGTACGAATAACCCCGACTGTGACGGTGCAGTGAGAGTGTCACTCGGAATTTTCAATACAGACCGCGAATGCGATAAGCTTATCCGTGCGGTAGAAAAAATATCAAAAAGTCCGTGAAAACGGGCTTTTTACTATTTACAGAACCGCTTTTTTAGTGTATAATGTACTAAAAATAAAATCAGGAGGGAAAAAGTGTTACTCAAACTGTTTTTGACATTTTTTAAAATAGGACTTTTCACCTTCGGTGGCGGCTACGCAATGATTGCGAACGTCAGGGAAAGCGTCGTCGAAAATAACAAGTGGCTGACCGAAGAGGAGTTTATGGAGATTATCGCTATCGCCGAGTCCACCCCGGGTCCAATCGCTATAAATATGGCGACCTTCGTCGGTTATAAAAAGGGAGGAGTTCTTGGAAGCGCTCTTGCTACCTTAGGCGTTGTTTTGCCCTCTCTCGTTATTATCTTTTCGATTTCTCTCTTCCTCGACGCCTTTATGAAGAATAAAATAGTCGCATACGCCTTTTCGGGAATAAAGTGCGCAGTAGCCTTTCTTATTCTCAAGGCAGGCTTCGGAATGTTCGCAAAGCTTGAGAAGAAGCTTCTTCCTCTCACCGTTTTTACCCTCGTGCTCCTTTTGATGCTCGCCCTTGAGCTTACGGCAAAGAGCATCAGTACGGTAGCGCTTATCGCCTTCGGCGGTATAATCGGCATCTTTGCCTACGCCGTAAAAAAGGAGGCGAAGAAATGATTTATCTTACGCTGTTTTTCGAATTTTTTAAGATAGGTCTTTTCTGCTTCGGCGGAGGCTTCGGTATGATACCCGTTATTGAAGAAACCGTCTTGAAGCACGACTGGCTGACCGAAGCACAGTTTTTCGACTTTCTCGGCGTTTGTGAGTCTACCCCGGGCCCTATCGCGGTAAATCTCGCCACCTATATCGGCTCGGTGCAGGGCGGACTTTTCGGCAGTATTCTCGCTACCCTCGGCGTCATACTCCCCGCATTTATAATTATCCTTATTATTGCCTCGGTTTTGAAAAATCTTACCGAAAATAAATTTTTCAAGGCATTTGTCAAGGGAGTAAAGCCCGTCGTTACCGCCCTTATTATTTCTACGGGACTTTCCCTTCTCATAAAGCTTTTCGGCTTTGTTTCCCTCGGAGAATTTCACTTCGATACGGTATCGGTTATAATTCTCGCCCTTCTTCTTTTGACCACCCTTCTCTATAAGAAGCTAAAAAAGAAAAAGCTTTCTTCGATAGTTCTTATTCTCATTTCGGCGGTCTATGGAATAATCGTTAATTTTATAGTTTAAAATAAAGGAGTAAAAAAAATGAAATTATCAGAAATTGCAAAAAAATACTATAACGACGGCAGAAACTGCGCAGAAGCAATTCTTCTTGCCTCGAATGAAAGGTACGGGCTCGGACTTTGTGACGAAGCCTCTAAGCTTATCGTCGGCTTCGGCGGCGGTATGGGATGCGGTAGAGTGTGCGGAACTCTTGCAGGCTCGATTGCGGTTCTCGGAAAGCTCTTTTCAGACCGTCCCGATTTTCGTCAGATGTGTGCGGAGTTCGTAAAGGTGTTTGAGGACGGACTCGGATGCGATTCTGTCGATTGCAAGGACCTCGTTAAAAAGTATAAAAACGAGGAAACGAGATGCCTCGGCGCAGTCATTAAGGGCGCAGAGCTTCTTGAACAATTTATAGAGAACAAAAAATAATTTATATACGGAGGTATTATTATGAAATACGTATGTGACGTTTGCGGCTACGTTTACGACGAGGAGATCGGCGATATCGATAACGGTATCGAAGCGGGCACAAAGTGGGAAGATATTCCCGAAGACTTCGAGTGTCCCCTTTGCGGAGTGGGCAAGGATCAGTTCTCTGAGGAATAACAAATCGGCACTGTGTAAAAAGCACAGTGCCGATTTTTGTTTTCTTATATAGCGCAGTAGCCTGTCGAGTAGTAGCCGAGGTCGTGTCTGCGGTCAAGACGACCGTAGGAAGCGCAAACCTCGATGTCCGAGTCAAGCTCTACCGAGTACTGACCGAAGGGAATCTGATACTGCTCGTCGCAGATGGGGAGATCCATACGAACACAGATAACTCTTTCTGCGGGAACGGTAAGGTGAAGACCCTTAACGGGAGCCTTGTCCTCGAAGTAGATGTTCACGATGATGTGAGCATCCTTCTCGTTCTTGTTTGTGATCATCATAGCCTCATGTCCGGGAAGAGACATATCCTCGCCGTTTCCGGGAAGGTCGCCGTCGATGAACATATAGTGCTTGTATCCAAGTTTTTTCATTTTGATTCTCCTTATTTATTAAAGATCCTTCATGAAGTAGTTGAACATCTTGTCGGAGAGGGGCTTTGCACCGTTTTCGGTGATGATGAAGCCTGTCTCAATTCTACCGCCGTGGAGGTCGGGATGTCCGAAGAAGCTTACGTCAACCATTACAGCCATACCGGGAACGAGAACGAAATCACCGTTAGGGCCAAAGAAGGGAGCTTCTGCTTCCATAAGACCGATGGAATGAGCGAAAGGACATACGAGATAGTCGATAAGACCGTGCTTCTCGTAGTAAAGTCTGCCGGGAACGTCGATCTCACGACCTGACATACCGGGCTTGAGCATATCGTAAGTAAGTCTGAAGGTCTCTCTCATGTGATTGAGAAGGTCCTTCTGCTTCTGTGTGTAAACGCCGTTTACGGGAATAGTATCACCGAATGTACCTGCATAGCCGTTGAAACGGGGAGCGATACCGATCATAACGAGCTCGCCGTCCTTCATTTCCTTGTTGGTAGCGGTGGGAACGACAGCCTTAGCTCTCTCGCCCGAGCCAACGATGGTGGAGTAAGCAAAGCTTGTAGCACCGTTTGCACGGCAGTAAGCTTCACCTGCAGCAGCAACCTCGAATTCGAATGCGCCGGGCTTGATAGCAGCCATCATCTTGTCTCTTGCTACGTCGCAAAGAGCTGTAGCCTTTTGAATCTGTTCGCCTTCCCAAACAGACTTGTATGCTCTGAGAGTTTCGTACTCGTCGGTGATGTCAACCATTTCAACACCCTCGAAGCCTGCAACGAAGTCGCAGTAAACCTGATGAGGAATGGTGGAAGTACCAACGAAGCCGATCTTCTTGAGAACAGTACCCTCGCTCTTGAGCTCCTCGTCAAGCTGCTTGAAGTTGATGATGGTAGCGTTGGGGTATTCTTCGTCGGGAACCATGAATACGGGGAAGCAACGAACCTTTGTGATAGCCGAGTTCATCTTTGCGAAGGGCTCGGACTCGGGGCCTCCGAGAAGAATGGGTTCGCCTTCAACGGGAACGAGAACCGCACCCTTTTCGAACTGACCGCACCAACCGGTGAGGTACCAGCCGTTTGCAATGTTGAGCTCATCGAAATAGATGAGAGCAGCGTCAA
>JAZQUE010000021.1:0-1539 GCA_045631145.1 Eubacteriales bacterium | reverse complement strand
GCTTACGTCAAGCCGATAAAGAGAGCGAACCGAGACGGCATACTTTACAAAAACTCCATAATTGCAAAAATAAAGGCACTGAACCTTTCTCGGAAAGCCGAGGGCGGAAACACACATTCGGAATCGTTTGCGGTACAGTTTGTGGGAGAAGCGGAGTCTTGTATAGAAACGCTGAAAAGGATGAATAACCCTCGTGCTACCGAAAGCGGAAAGAGCCTTGCCGAATGGCAAGCAGAGCTTGAGGAGTTCTGGAAGGTAAACGCCGATATGGACAAGGGTAAGATATACGGTGCGGTAGAGGTATTCCGAGGTATATACGACGAGCTTTTCCGCCGTATGAACGAGGCGAGAGTGAAAAGCGGATACGAGCCCGTATCTTACCGCAAGGGCTACTTCCCTCACTTTAACCCGAGGGAGAACAACGACTTCATAGCGCTTTTCGGCAAGTCGCTCGGCTTCAATATGGAGTTTGACGGGCTTCCCACCACCATCAACGGACTCACGCATACCTTCAAGCCGGGTATTAAGTATTTCGGTGCGGCAGAAGCAAGGCAGGGCTATGAGACTGTATTTGATGCGGTGGAGGGTATGCAGAGATACCTCGACGGAGTTATCGACGTTATCTTCCAGACCGACAATATACAAAATCTCCGAGCCCTTGCACACGAGATACGCTATCAGGCATCTGACGAAGGACTTCAGTCGCAGGAAAACTCTCTTCGGGCACGCAACGACATAACCGAGCGTCAGAGGGTGGCGCTTATAGACGAGCTTCACGAAAAGGGACGCTACAAGCTATCGAATTTCGTCACCGACCTCGAGGAGTACACCAATCTTCTCGCAGGCAAGAAAAGCAAATTCGACAGAGGAATGGAGTCCTTCTTCGGCAGAAATATGTATTCTCTTGTCAAAAGCTTCAACGGCAAAATTGCCGCGAATATGATAGCTTGGAACGTCGGCTCGTGGCTTACGAACTTCATTCCTCTCATACAGGGAACGACGGGGCTTGATACAAAGTATATGCTTCAAGGTATGACCGAAGCGCTCGTTTCTGCCGCGCATAGCGACGGCTTTGAGTCACAGTCTACCTTCCTCACTAATCGTCGTGGTGCAGACGAGCTTCTCCACTCTTGGCAGATGAACAGCTACAAGACGAAGGCAGGAAAAGCGGTAGGCTCTGCGCTTGATGCTTCTGCCGAAGCGGGTATGAAGGCAATGGAGTGGATAGATATGTACGTAGCAAACTCTCTCGTGAGAGGGCGATACAAGCAAAACGTAGCGAAGGGGCTTGACTCCGAGTCGGCGCTTGAAGAAGCGGACTCTTGGGTCGGCGGACTTATGGCAGACAGAAGCAAGGGAGGACTCCCCACCGTTTTCGGTGCTACCAACCCCGTTTTCAAAGCCTTTACTCAATTTCAGGTAGAGGTCGCAAATCAGGTAGGCTTCTTCTTTAACGACGTTCCGAAGGACTTAAGAGACAAAAACGTCTTACAATGGTGCCTTGCGATATTCAAGTATCTTTTGGCGGCGTATCTTTTC
>JAZQUE010000020.1:0-4352 GCA_045631145.1 Eubacteriales bacterium | reverse complement strand
ACTTCACCGAGAAGGCAGTCTTTATGGGTGTGCTTCCCATCGAGTTACTAAGTGAAAAGGTGATTACGTTGTTCGTGTCGGTGTGCTTCGATACTTTCCAGCCCGACGGAAGTCCCGAAAGAATGACGTCTTCGTTAAATTCAAGGGAGTCGGAATAAACGTAGGAAAGCGTTGCCGTCTTAATGCCCTTTGTTTCGTCGGGGGTGATTTCGGTATTGAAATTGACCACACTTCCTGCGGGAACGGTAGCGTCGGCATCAGAGGAAAGTCTGATCTTTACGGTGCTTGCGCTTACAGGAACCTTCGGAAGCTCTATAACGCCCTCACCGAAAACAGTAAAGGCGGATAATACGATAGCTATTACAAGTATTAATGATATCTTTTTCATACTTTTATCCTTTCAGGTGGGTGTATCCTTAACTATATTGTAAACCCAAACCGAAGAAAAGTCAAACCTTTTCTCCGAAAAGCATCAGGGCTTCTTTTGCCGCCGCCTGCTCTGCCTCCTGCTTGGTGCGTCCGACACCCACGCCAATCTCGTTGCTGTTGAGCTTTACTCTGATAGTAAAGGTCTTGTCGTGGTCGGGTCCACTCTCGCTCACGCTCTCGTATTCGAGCTTATCTCCCCTCGAATTCTGCACGAGCTGTTGAAGAGAGCCCTTATAATTCTTCGAGCCGCCTTTCTTTAGGGTGGCTATAATTTCGTCAATTCTCGGACGGGCTATTTCCATAACGAAGTCCTTCACGGCGTCAAGGCTTGAAAGGCTATCAAGATAGATAGACGCAATAAGAGCCTCGGTAGCGTCGGCAAGTATCGACTTGCGGTGTCTGCCGTCGGTCTTTTCCTCGCCACGTCCGAGCGCAAGATATTCGCCGAGTCCGATTTTAGAGGCGTAGAGAAACAAAGCGTCCTCGCAGACCGCATAAGCTCTTATCTTGGAGAGCTCTCCCTCGGGGAGTGCAGAAAGGTGCTCGAAAATATAGGACGAAACAACTATCGACAGAACCGAGTCGCCGAGAAATTCGAGCCTTTCGTTCGACTCTGCTTCCTTCTTTTTCGCTCTACTCTCGTTGGCAAAGGAGGAATGAGTGAGTGCGGTGAGAAGGTAGCTCTCGTCACGGTAGGCGTGACCGACCTTTTCTTCAAGCTCCTTCGCCTTTTTCAAAAACTCCTTTGAATAGAGTGACTTTTCATTCATCATCAGAAGCCCCCGCGCGTTTTTTCTCCTCGCGCATTTTAAGCGCCGCCTCTTCGATGTCCTTTATAACTCCTGTCTCAACGAAAATCTTCGCCTGACGGCAAGCCGAGAACACTCCCTTTGCGCCCGAGTTTCCGTGCGCCTTTATGACGGGTGCTGAAACGCCGAGAAGGGGTGCTCCGCCGTATTCGGTGTAGTCAAGAGACTTCTTGAGCTTCTTCGCCTCACCCTTCAAAAAGAGTGCGCCGATAATGGTCTTAAGGTTCTTCTTGAACATAGACTTGAGGGTTCTCGACATAAACTTTCCGAAGCCCTCTGCAAGCTTAAGTATTATATTTCCCGTATATCCGTCGGCAACGAGAACGTCGCAGGCGGAGCTTACGATATCTCTGCCCTCGATATTGCCGATAAAGTTGATTTCTTCACTGCCCTTCAGAAGTCCAAAGGTCTCTCTTGCGAGGTCGTTACCCTTCGTCTCCTCGGTACCGTTATTGATAAGGGCAACTCTCGGGCGGTCGATTCCGAACATCTTCTCCATATAGATAGAGCCCATAACGGCAAACTGCTTCATCGAGTCGGCGTTCGGGGAGACGTTTGCTCCCGCGTCGATGAGAAGCATAGGTGAGCCGAGGGGAAGCACTGCCCCTATTGCCGCCGCCTTTATTCCTTTAAGGCGTCTGACGATAAGGCTTGCTCCTGCAACGAGCGCACCGGTATTTCCCGTCGAAATGAAGGCGTCGCCCTCTCCGTTTTTAAGAAGCGTTAGTCCAACGCTCATCGAGGAGTCCTTCTTCGACTTTATAACCACGAGGTAGTCGTCCTCCATCGTTACGACGCTGTCGGCGTTGACTATTTTTACGTCCTCCTCGCCGTCAAGCGCTTCTCTTATAATTTCTTCCTTGCCTACGAGTGTGATATCCACCTGAAGCTCTTTTTTTGCACGGAGAGCGCCCTTTACCGCTTCCTTCGCTTCGGCGTCTCCGCTCATTACGTCAACTATAAGTCTCATAAGAGGAACTCCTCCTTTATCTCTTTTATTCTCGCGATACAGCGCTCGCCTATCGCGCCGTTTCTCGCCTTCTTTCCGCCCTTCACCTTTTTGTCAAGAGGCGCGATTATTCCGAAATTCACGTTCATCGGCTGGAAGGAGGTGACGGCAGGGTTCGAAATATAATTTGCCAAAGCGCCTATCGCCGTATCCTTTCCGAAGTCTAATCCCTTCTCTCCGAGAACGAGCCTTGCGGCGTTTATGCCCGCAACGAGCCCCGACGACGCCGACTCGAGATAGCCCTCGACACCCGTCATCTGACCCGCAAAAAAGATATTTTCGTTTTCTCTCATCGAATAAAAGGGAGTGAGAATTTTCGGTGAATTTATAAAGGTGTTGCGGTGCATAACTCCGTATCTGAGGAAGCTTGCGTTCTTCAGGGCGGGTATAAGCCCGAACACTCTTTTTTGCTCGGTGAAGGTAAGGTGGGTCTGAAAGCCCACGATATTATACATCGTGCCCTCGGCGTTATCCTGCCTGAGCTGTACGGTAGCAAATGCCTCGCTTCCCGTCTTGGGGTCAACGAGTCCTACGGGCTTCATCGGGCCGAAAAGGAGCGTTTCGTAGCCTCTTTTCGCCATAACCTCGACGGGCATACAGCCCTCGAAAACCTTGAGGTCGGTGTCGAAGGTATGAAGCTCGGCTGTCTCTGCCGAAATGAGCTCACGGTAGAAAACGTCGTATTCCTCCTTCGTCATAGGACAATTTACGTAAGCCGCCTCGCCCTTGCCCCAACGGGATGCAATAAACGCAGAGGAGAAGTCTATCGAGTCCTTCTCGACGATGGGTGCCGCCGCATCGAAAAACGAAAGCGAGTCGTCGGAGATACGGCTTTTTATAAACTCTGCCATTCTGCCGTCGGTAAGGGGGCCCGTTGCAACGACGGTAACTGTGTCAGGGTCGAAGGAGTCCCTCTCCTCGCTTATCACCTCGATATTCGGGTGAGAGGAGAGCTTTTCGGTGATATAGCGTGAAAAGCCTGTTCTGTCAACTGCAAGGCAAGCGCCTGCGGGAACTCGGTTTTCATACGCCGACTCCATAACTATACTTCCAAGCTCGGTCATTTCCGCCTTCAGTATTCCGACTGCATTTTCAAGCGAGTCGGAGCGAAGGGAGTTGGAGCAGACGAGCTCTGCCATAAGGGGGGATGAGTGGGCGGGGGAAAAGCGAGTGGGCTTCATTTCGAAAAGTCTGACCTTCACGCCAAGCTTTGCCGCCTGCCACGCCGCCTCGGCTCCTGCAAGCCCCGCTCCGATTATGTCTATTTTCTTCATCTTTACTTCTTCTTCGAGGGGCAGTTCTTATTCGAGCAAACGGGTGCCTCCTCGGGCTTCTTCTTTACCATATAGCCCTCCGTGCAGTGAGGACACTTCTCGCCCGTCGGCATATACCAAGCCGAGAAGTCGCACTTCGGATAGTTGTCGCAGCCGTAGAATACCTTCTTGCCTGCTCTTTTCGTTATGACGTTGCCTCCGCACTTGGGGCACTTTACGCCGACTTCCTTTGCAATCTGCTTGGTATAACGGCATTCGGGGTATCTTTCACAGGCGTAAAATTCGCCGTATCTTCCCTTCTTTAAGAGCACCTTACCGCCACACTCGGGGCAGGTCATTCCGTCAACCACGACGTCGGGCTTCTTTTCGACGATATTGCCCGTCTGGTCGAGCTGTTTTGTGTTCTTACATTCAGGATAGTTGGGGCAAGCGGCAAATCTGCCGAAGCGTCCCCTCTTGACTATCATCTTCGCTCCGCACTTTTCGCAAAGGATGTCGAGCTCCTCGACGCTCTCCTTTACGTCTACTTTTTCGGCATCCGACTCCGCCTTGCCGAGAAGGCTCGCAAATTCGCCGTAGAAGTCACGGAGTACCTTTTTATATTCCATCTTTCCCTCTGCAACGCCGTCGAGCTTTTCCTCAAGGCTTGCGGTAAAGCGGTAGTCTACGATGGTCGAGAAGAATTTATCCATTATCTCGGTAATAACCTCGCCGAGAGAGGTGGGACGGAAGAATTTGCCCATTCTTTCGATATAGCCTCTTGCGAGAATGGTGGTGATAGTGGGGGTATAGGTGCTGGGACGGCCTATTCCCTTTTCCTCAAGCACCTTG
>JAZQUE010000019.1:0-6395 GCA_045631145.1 Eubacteriales bacterium | reverse complement strand
CTCTTATGGAGGGCAGAACGGTATTCGTAATCGCTCACCGACTCTCAACCGTTCGTAACTCCGACGCTATTATGGTGCTCGAAAAGGGCAAGATAATAGAAAGGGGCAACCACGAGGAGCTTATCGCACAAAAGGGAAAATATTATCAGCTTTATACGGGTATGTTTGAACTGAGCTAAAAAAATACTTCGGAGAAAAAAATTCTCCGAAGTTATTTTTTTATATCTTCATAACGCGCTTTAAGTTCCCGTCGCTGATGCCGTTCTTCTTCTCAAGCTCGCTTATCTTAACGCCGTAGTGCTTTGCAACCGACCATAGAGTATCACTCGATGAAGGGTAGTAGAAAATATCCTTCCTTTCGCTCTCTCTTTCGGTGACGGTAACCGAGGACACGAAGCTCCTCTCCTCCTCAAGAAAGATATCGGCACGTGTAATAACGTCGAAGGAAAGCTCGGCATCGCCGTTTTGTACCCTTGTGTCGATATAGCCTACCGTAGCCGTAAGCTCGGGAGTAATAGACTCCTTCGCTCTTTCAAGCTCGGAGGGGAGACTGAAATAAAGGTGAAGCTCCATCGTCTCGTCAACGGGGACTTCTCCGTTTTCGAGAACTCCGATAGCCGAAACTCTTACCTTATAGTCGGCGAAAAGCCTGCCGTTTTCGAACCCCCAGCCCTTCAGCTTTATTTCGGCAGAGGTGTCCTCGAGGCGCAGGGCGGTAGACTTGAGGGGTATTTTTTCTCTGACGGCGGTCTCCTCCCTCAAGGTGCCGAAGAACCTCGAAAAGCGCTCGACGCCCTCCTTCACCTCGGCGTCTCCCCCTACGGCATAAGCGTCCTCGGCGAGAGTAAGGGATGAGTTTTCCATAATAAGAAAGTCACCCTTGTAGCTTCCGCTTACCTTGAGAATTCGGTTTTCACCGAAGCTGTCGGTGGTAATTTCATAATTCAATAAGACGGGGGACAGATATCCGCTTACGGCAGAGTCGGGAGAGGCGTCTGCCTCCACTACTGCCGAAAGCTCTATCGGCTGGAAAAAGCTTTCTGCCCTGACGCTCTCTCCTTCACTCTCGGGAAGATAGAGGCAGGATAGGGATAATAACGAGGAAAAGCTCACTCTGTTATCGGAGGGAGAAATATTTTCAAGGCTCATCTTACCCCTGCAGGAAAGTATCCTCTCCATAGGAGGAAGTCCTGCGGGGAGCTTTATTTCCTCCGAAAAATCAAACTCGTCGGAAAGAAGGAAGGAAATTCTCGCAGTGGTTACCGAGAAGGACTTCTTTTCTATTTTTCCATCCTTCAAAAGCTCATCTCCAAGAAAGACCTCGAAGGCTCGGTTGCCCTTCAAGGTAGTGTCGAGAATAAGCTCGCACCGCACGCTGACCTTGCGCTGACTTTGAGCCTTACAGCTGACCCCGTCTACCGAAGGCGTAACTATCACCGCCACGCTCTCGGTGTCGGTGTCCTGAGAGAGAGGAAGCCTTGCTCCGTCGGCAAAATCGACCGAAAAGCCGTACGCCTCGAGAGTACCCTCGGCAGAGGAATAAACGACGTTCATATCCACCCGTCCCGAGAGCTCAAGAGAGACTCCGCCGTCCTTGAAGTAGACCTTCTTCGAGGTGATACACGGCAGGGTATCCACCCTTATTACCCTCACGATATCACTGCAATAATCGGGAAATACACTCTCCCCTTCAATTCTTATTTTCCTCTCGCTTCGTGAAAGAAGGGCGAGGCTCAACTCGGTATTATTCATTTTTCGCTCCTTTAAATGTTTTTTGCTACATTTTATGTGAAGGGAGCGGAATTATTCCTGCTTTTATACATTTGAGTGAGCTTTCTGTACCAAGCGGCAGCGCCCGTATACCAGCTCCACCCTCCGTGACCGACAAGGTCGGGAGATGAATAAACGTCGCCTGCAAGGACGTAGGGCTCTACACTATATTCTTCCCCTCTCTTTTTCGGGGAAATAGACTCTATGAGAATTTCGGCACGCCTTCTGTTCTCCTCCTTCTTTTCGGGGGCAAGGAGAAAAGCAATAGCGCACCACACCGCCGCGTGAGTGTACTGTCCTCCGTTCTCTCTTATCCCCTCGGGATAAGCGGAAAGATAGCCGATATCTCCGTCAAAGGCGGAAAAGGGCGGCGAAAAGAGCTTCATCAGCCTTGACTTTTCGTCGTAAAGCTCTCGCCAGAGAGTATCGAGAGCAAGGGTTATTCGAGAGGGTACTCCATCTCCCGTTACTGCGTGGCAGATAGAGGAAAAGGCTTGCGGAAGTGCGTCTATTTTTATTCTGTCGCTCTCCTCAACGCCCTCCGCTTTGCCGTCGGGCAAAAAGAGCCTTGCATAGCGGTCTCGGTAAAAGGAGGACTCTATCCCCTCTCTTATCCTTTCGGAGAAGGCTATATATTCTTCTCGCTTTTCAATAGTCTCGCTATAAAGCTTTATTACTATTCGTCCGAAAAAGCCGAGCCACACGCTCTCGGTGCCCTTCGGCAGTGCGTTCATTCCGTCGTTCCAATCTCCGTCACCGATAAATGGCAGCGAGTGCTCGCCAAGCCCTCTTTTAAGAAATAAGTCGAGGGCACGCCTCATATGAGAGGCGACGCTCTCCTTCACCTCACTTCTTTTATGCTCGGCGTATCTGTCCTTTTCCTTTATTAGAAGCTCATCACCCTCAAGGTAGGACACCTCTACACCGAGGACACTTCTGTCGTTTGTTCTTTCGATATACATACATACGAGCCAGACGAGCCAGAGGTAGTCGTCGGAGCATCTCGTGCGAATACCTCTGCCGTAGTGCCACCAATGCTCAACGTCACCCTCGGTGAACTGATGGGCAGCGAGTCGAAAAATATGACTGCGAACCGCCTTTTCGTCGATATCTATTACGGTGAGACAGTCCTGCGCCTGATCTCGAAAGCCCCACGCGCCTCCCGACTGATAGGGGCCCGAGCGTGCATAGAAGCGTGAGACAAGTGTCTGATAGGATATAAAATCAAGCGTCCCTTCCGAAAGCCTTACGAGGTCGTCGAAGCTATTCTCACGAAAGTACTCCTTCACCGTCTCAAAATGCCTTTTGCTTCCCGCATATCCAAGCACGAATAGCGTTTCGCCCGCCTTATGAGAATGAACCTCGGCAAAGCCCTCGCCGAGCGTTATCCCCTTTTCGAAGGGCAGAAGGAGATATCCGAAGCCTTTTTTAAAAAAGTCGGAAAAGAGGTTTCTGAAGGTGAGGGCATTTTTACCCTCCGAGGCGAACTCGACCCTTGAGGTCGGGCGTGGGAAGTCGTCGAGAACGGGGGTGAATTTATACTTCAGAATATGCTCGTCGCTATCCACCCGCACCGACACCGCCTTGAAAAGCAGGGTTGGGTGTACCGCCACTCTTATCAAAAAGCCCTCTCCGATATACTCTGCACCGAAGGGAGTGAAGCGGACGGCGGAGGCGGAGGGGGCAAGGTCACGCTCGACGCCACCCTTCTTCAGTATCACCCTTTCTCCGAAGTCACCTCCGACGGCGTCGTTTTCGAAATAGGTGATGCGCCCAAGCCTTGAATTAAACGCCCAGCTCGTGCCGAGGCTTCGGTGGGAGAGGATAGTTCCGAAGGCTTGATACGCAATAATATGCGACCAATTCAGCGACGGGGCGTTCTCTGTGCAGTTTACAACGTAGGCATTCTCCGAAAAGCCCCACTCCCCTTCAAAAACCGCCCTCGTTCTTCGGTAAAGCTCGGGCTTCGAGAGTGTTTTCAGGCTTTCCCTTATAGGATAGACACCGCTTTTCGCCCTTTCGAGAATTTCCGAGGTGTCGGGAAGGCTTATATCGGCAAAGAAGATACCGCCCTTCTTCTCTAAAAGAAACCTCGCGCCCTCCCTGTCAAGCGTCGCCTCAAGCTCACGCCTTCCTCCCCTCTGATAGCCCATATCGGCAACCTCTATGACGAGGTCGTAGCGTGCGCCCATTATATAGTGAAGCTTTTTGAGACGTATTATTTTTGAAAGGGCTTCTATTTTCGTTCCCGATTTAACGAGAAATATGGGGTTATCCCCCGAAAGTCCAAGTCGGTAAAGAGCACCTTTCGTATATATCCTCCCGCCCTTTCCCTTTATCTCCCACCTCGGCTCGTGACGGAGTGCAGAGAGTAGCTCCTCCGAGAGAGCACGGTCAATACTGCCTCTTATTCCTGCGGCGGAAAGAGCGCCTTGATAGAACTCGCCCGACCTTTCAAGGCTCTTATAGTGAGAGGTCACCCTCTCGTCACGGGAGGCAAAGATAGCCTCCGCCTTCGTCCTTCCGTAGCCGATAACGAAGGTGGTATCGGTTCTCGAGGAGTAGGAGCACTTTGCCATAATACAAGGGAAAACGGGAGTGCCTGCAGAGACCCTTCGGGAAAGGGGCTTCTTCACCGCCTCGGCGAGAGTGGGGAGCGAATATCCTTCTCCCCCGAAAAGCCTTTCCCTAGACACCTCGAAGGTGAACTCTCTCGTAGAGGTGACGGCGATATGCGCACCGCCGAGAGTAGATGACAGTATGAGCGCACCCTCACTCTCGTCGTACTCTGCCTTGAAGAAGAGTCCCGCATAGGCAGGGTGAGAAAGATACGCCGAAAGCTCTCGCAGTACGGGCTCAAGGTAGATACCCACCTCCCCCGACGAGCCTGTCATTTCAAATCTTATTCTGGTAGCGCTCGTCTTTGCCGAAAGGCTGACGGTTACCGATAGCGCCCCCGTCTTGTATTCGGCAAAGGCAGGGGTGAAGGCAAAGCTCACGTCGTCCGAAAGGGAGGGTGAAAAGAGATTGTCGCCGTCGGTCGCAAAGAGGAAAAGAGAGGCGGAATTCCCTACCGAAAGAGGTCTTATCGCTTCGATATATTCGCCCCCCGAAAGCTTCACCCTCTCGCCGACAACTCCCCTCTCAGAAAGGAGCATCGTATGGTCACGCCCCGAGAGAAAGCCCGTTCCGTAGGCGGTGCGGAAGGTCTTTTCGCTCTTTTCACGCTCTCGGGAGCTATTCTTCATCACTACTCTCTTCTTCTCACGCCTTTTTGAGATAGCGTCGGTGGGTACGCTTTCCTTCAGTAGCTCTGTGACCGCCTTCATCTCACGGTCGGAGAGAAAGCGTGAGACGAAAATATCCTCGAAGGAGGCGTTCGCAAGGGCGATGAGGCTCATTGCAAGGTGGTGGCACATAAAGCTCTTTACTACCGCAGGGGTATTTCCCACTCGTGAGGGAGTGAGGTCAAGCGCCTCGTAAAACCCGCACTCGCCGTACATTCCGAGTCTTTCAAGAGCCTTTAAATTTTTCAGAGCGTGAGATGGGTTCATCCGTAGCATCAGAAAGGTGGAGTATGGAGAAATGACCGTCTCCCCCTCACTCTCCCTGCTCCTCGAAAGAGAGGGCACGCCGAAGGCTCGATACTGATAGTTTAATGCATCGTCAAAGGCGAAATAGCCACTCTCGGATATTCCGTAGACCCTCTGTCCCCCTACCCTTGCCGACGAGCGCACCTGCTCGAAGAAGGCGAAGATAAGTGCTTCGTGAAGGAAGCTGTTTTTATATGCAGGGAGCAGTAGCTGGGGCATAAAGTATTCGAACGCCGTACCGCTCCACGAAAGAGCGCCCACCGAATATTTTCCCGCCCTTATCGGACGGATGAGTGCCGACCAATGACTCTCGGGAACGATGCCCCTTGCTATCGCATAGTAGTCAGTGGTTCTCGCCTCGCTCATATAGGTGTCGTAAACGATGCCGTCCTGCTCCTCTTTGTCGGGAAAATAGCCGAGCGAAAAGAGGTCGCGCCTCGAATTATAAAGGAAGCGGAAGTCGCTTTCCCTTTCTATCGCCTTTATCCTTCGCCGAAGCTCACGAATTCTCTTGTCGCTCCCCTCGTACTCCCGAAGTCCCTCGTAGAGAGCGACGAGGGCGGTGACGAAGTTACCTGAATCAACGGTGGAAACATACTCCTTTCCGACGGTTTCAAGGGTGAGAGTGCTGTACCAGTTATAAAGCTGACCTTTATATTTCGGAAGCCTTTCTACCGACGAGATGCTTTTTTCGAGGCGCTCTGCGGCGGCAGAAGGGGTAATAAAGCCGAAGTCGAGGGCGGCGAGCACCGACAGAAGATAGAGACCTATATTGGTGGGAGAGGTGCGGGATGCGGTTTCGGTAGAAGGAAAGACCGACACGTTATCGGGAGGCAGGAAATTATTCGCCTCGTCAACGTACTTCTCAAAGTATCTCCATATATCCCTCGCGTATTTTTTATATATACGGCGGTGCGCCTCGCTCTCGTGAGCGCTCCCTCTCTTTTTCGAGAAAAAGAAGGAGAGCATCGGGAAAAGACACCACATAATCGCGGTAAGGCGACAGATTGGAAAAGTCGGATCGTAGCCATG
>JAZQUE010000018.1:0-1838 GCA_045631145.1 Eubacteriales bacterium | reverse complement strand
ACGTGCTTGATATCGTAGAAGATAGCATAGTATGCTACGGCGTATCCGAAATATGCACCGATGGTCTCGTAGATCTTCGCCGCACGCTCATCGCCCTGCGCCATCAGACCCTGAACGACCTTGAGCTTTTCAGCGGGAGAAAGGCTTTCGTCAAGCTCGATGCCTGCGGCGGGAGCAAGCTTGATAACTGCGTCCTGCGAGAAGTACTTAACACCGCAGCCGTAGTCGCCCGACCACTCGTCTACCATAGCATCCTTGGAGTAGGCACAGGGAACGAATGCAAGCCCGTTGAGCCAGCCTGTAATATTACCTACGCCGTCAACGTAACCGCCTGCTTCACTCGTACCCATAGCGATACCGAGTACGTTGTTGTCACCGAGGTCCATAGCGCCTGCAAGAGCCGTAACGTCGCCGTCGTTTGCAACCTCAAGGGGCACGTCGCCGAATTCTTTTGCTACGTTGATGTACATATCCTTACATTTAGCATCGAACTCGTCCTTTGCAACCTTGAGGAAGAGAGACGCTACCATTATTCTGTTGTCAACGTAAACGCCTGCCGACGAAACGCCGATAGCGTCAACTCTGGGAAGGTGCTCTGCCGCCGACTTCATAGCCGACAGAATTCCGTCGTAGTGGTACTGGGGGTCGGAGTTGGTCTTGGGGAACCATACTACCTCCTCGCTGTATACGCTCTTACCGTCGATAACGGCGCTGACCTTACGGTCGCTTCCGCCTGCGTCGAAGCCGATTCTGCAGCCGTCGAGATGGCGTCCGACGGGAGTTGCACTCTCGTTTGTTACGGGTGCGTCCTTAATATCTCTGTACTCAACCGAAACGGTAGTCTCGTAAACACCGCTCATAAAGTCGAAGTCGAATTCTCTGTCGCCGCCCTTCGAATAAGCCTTCGCAAGTCTGTCTGCGATAAGACGTGAACCTGCAATTATAATCTTATGTCCGCCTCTTACCCAGAGAAGACTCTTTACAAGTCTTTCAACGAACTCGTAGTTTTCGTCGTCGTGACCCGTTCCCTCGGGATAAATTACTGTTTCAAAAGCGCTGACGTAGCCCTTGTTGCGCTCGATGCCTATAACGAGCTTTGAGCCACCCGCCTTCTTTGCGCCCTCGGTGAACTCGCGGTAAACGAGCATCATAGGGGTAAAACCTTTGTCAAGTATTGCTTCAACCTTAAGCTTCATATCTTATTTCTCCTCCAATAATAGTTTTTTGTATGTCAAAATTCATATCCGTGATAATTATATCCGCGTCCTTGCCGACCTCAAGAGAGCCTTTGGTGTCATCCATTCCGATAGCTCTTGCAGGTGAAAGCGACGCCGAATTTACGATTTCGTTGAGGGGTATATCGGTATGCTTTTTAAAGTTCTTGATAGCGTCGTTGAGACGAAGAACACTTCCCGCAATCGTTCCGTCCTCGAGAAGGCACTGTATGCCCTTGACTATCGTCTTCTGTCCGCCGAGCGAATACTCGCCGTCGGGCATACCGCCTGCTCTGGTGCAGTCGGTGATAAGCACGAGCTTGTCCTTCTTGCATTTATATACTACGTTATAAAGTCCGGGGTTTACGTGGAACGTATCTGCAATAAGCTCGGCATAAGCGTCCGACGAAAGAGCCGCGCCGACAACACCGGGCTTGCGATGATGAAGTGCCGTCTGTGCGTTAAAGAGGTGAGTCACCTGAGTTGCTCCGCACTCTATCGCCTTTATTGCCTCCTCGAAGGTGGCATCGGTGTGACCGATAGACACCTTGACATCGGAGTTTTCGGTAATCTTCTTTATTGCCTCATAACCGCCCTCGGTTTCGGGAGCGACGGTGCAAACCT
>JAZQUE010000017.1:0-4802 GCA_045631145.1 Eubacteriales bacterium | reverse complement strand
CACAAGTGGTTCACCTGCGGTCAAACGTTCAACTAAATATTTGAGTGCTTCCGCTGCATTTTTATTTTTCGGAAATGCTATCATTCCGACTCTGCTATTAATTAATGATACTTCTATAGAAGTCCAGCACTTTGATAATTTACTTGCGTAATGTTCAACTATATCAAGTATACCGGTATAGTCAGGACATAGTTTAATGATCTCACAATCTTCTCCGATAACACCGTCAAAATCTATTTTGTTCTCCATAAGAACGTCGATAACGCCTGCGGTGAACATACCCCGCATCGCACCGCCCTCTAAAACAAGTCCTCTTTTCATAAATTACCGCCTCTTTAATTTTTCATTTGATAAAACAATCTTTTTTCCAATTTGTCACGTTTTTATCGACGTATTCCCAAATATTTTTATAATCTTTTTCTCCTCGAATTATATGGTCGTGAAAAGATCGTTGCCATATAGAATATCCGATTTCTTTTGTAATCAACGTCTTTAACGAACGGATGATGGTTTGGATATTCGCCGTAGGGGACGATGCCCTCATCGTCCCGTGTAGGGATATAATCAAATGTATATGGTTAGGCATAATAACGTAATTATCAACCGTTACGTCTTGGTATTTAACGTTTATATTTTTAATGTATTTATCACATATACGTCCGATTTCGGTTAATTTGTTTTTCGGGGCGATGAGGGCATCGCCCCCTACAATTTTCCCCAATATTTCCTTGCGGTCTTTGGTGCATATTGTAACAAAATATGCTCCGGGAGTAGAATAATCATATTCTTTTAACCTTGTAGGCTTTCGGACTAATAAAATATCATTCATTATTTTTTATAATATTCCTCAAATAAATCGTTTGGTGTACATTCGAGTATGTCGCAAAGGTTCTGCATATTTTCAAATTTGATACTGCTCGTCCCGTTGTTTACCATTTTGTTAAAATTCTGATAGCTTAACCCCATCTGCATATAAAGCCAATATTTCGTTTTGCTCTTTTCTTTCAATATGTCAAGTATTCTCAGTTTCATAACATACCTCCACATTATCTAATGTAAAAATTATATATCTCCCAAACACTTGACAAATAGACATTTGCATTATATAATGTTAACATTAGATAAGAAAGGATGTGTAAAAATGAAATATTGTTCAAAATGCGGAAAAGAAATTTTTGAGGAGGAAGTATATTGTCCTGATTGTGGGTGTGCTGTTGTTAACACAACTACACCTCAAGAAAGTGAAAACGATCAAGTTAGTATAGGTCTTTGCGTTATATCGGCTCTGTTCTCTTTGTTTGGTTTTATATATTGGGCTGTCAAACACAAAGAAACTCCTAAAAGAGCTCGTGCTTGTGGAATAACAGCAATTATTGCATGGGCTGTTTCTTACGTATTTTCATATGCGTTTTCATTATAATTACCATTATTGGGAATCTTAATGTTATCAAAAACTAAAATCTTATAAACAAAAATAAAAGGGGAACTTTTTAAAAGTTCCCCTTCTTCTGTTTTTTTGTACTTTCCAAAATTCTGTGTATTTACACATAATTTTGGAAAGTGATACAATCTACAATAATTTTCATTTCCCAAAAACAAATATTACCTTATCACAATCTCATCATTCTCAAGGTCAACTATGAGAGTATCCCCCTCGCCGATCTTGCCCTCGATTATTTTCTTTGCGACAAGCGTTTCGACAGTTTGTCTTACGTATCGCTTTAGCGGTCTTGCACCGAACTGCGGGTCATAGCCGTTTTCGGCAATAAAGGACTTGGCGCTGCCTGTCACCTCGAGACTTATTCTTTGTGCAGAAAGTCGAGTTTTCAAAGAGTCGAGCGTGAGGTCGATAATCTTCGTGATGTGCTCCTTCGAGAGAGGTGTGAAGATTATCGTCTCGTCAAGACGGTTTAAGAACTCGGGACGGAAATTCTGCCTCAAAATCATAGAGATTTCACGTCTTGTTTCCTCTTCTATCTCACCGGTCCTCTCTATTGCATCGAGAATGAGAGGCGAGCCGAGGTTTGACGTGAGAATTATAACGGTATTCTTGAAGTCTACCGTCCTGCCCTGCGAGTCGGTGATGCGCCCGTCGTCGAGCACCTGCAGAAGCACGTTGAACACGTCGGGGTGTGCCTTTTCAATTTCATCGAAAAGAATTACCGAGTAAGGACGGCGTCTTACTGCCTCGGTGAGCTGACCTCCCTCGTCGTAGCCGACGTAGCCGGGAGGTGCGCCAATCAGCCTCGATATCGAGAACTTCTCCATATATTCCGACATATCAATGCGCACCATATTCTTTTCGTCGTCGAAAAGACTTTCGGCAAGAGTCTTTGCGAGCTCTGTCTTACCTACACCCGTAGGGCCGAGGAATAGGAACGAACCGATGGGACGGTTTGGGTCTTGAATACCCGCACGCGAGCGAAGAATTGCCTCGGTGACCGACACGACCGCCTCGTCCTGCCCGATAACTCTCTTGTGAAGAATATTTTCGAGATTCAAAAGCTTGTCCTTTTCACCCTCGACGAGCTTCTTTACGGGAATACCCGTCCAGCGCTCAACGATTCTTGCTATTTCCTCTTCCGTAACCTTGTCTCGAAGAAGCGCCTTTTCGCCCTCGGCAGATTTCTCCGCCTCCTCTATCTTCGAGATGAGCTCGGGCTTCGTCTTATATTTAAGCTCTGCCGCGCGGTTGAGGTCGTAGACGCTCTCTGCCTTTTCAATTTCATAGTTTACTTCCTCAAGCTCCTCTCGAAGCCTTCGAAGGTCGCCTATTGCGTTCTTTTCGTTTTCCCACTTCGCCTTGAGGGTGTTGAATTCGTCACGCATCTCCGAAAGCTCTCGCTTTATTTCCTCAAGATGCTCAAGGGATAGCTTGTCGGTCTCCTTCGAGAGCGCCGCTTCTTCAATTTCGTGCTGAATTATCTTTCTCTGGATGGTGTCAAGCTCTATCGGAAGAGAGTCTATCTCGGTTCGTATCATAGCGCACGCCTCGTCCACGAGGTCTATCGCCTTGTCGGGAAGGAAGCGGTCGGTGATGTAGCGATTCGAAAGCGTCGCCGCCGAAATGAGAGCCGCGTCCTGAATCTTTACTCCGTGAAATACCTCGTATCTCTCCTTGAGCCCTCGGAGTATTGAAACTGTGTCCTCCACCGTCGGCTCTCCGACAAGAACGGGCTGAAAGCGCCGCTCTAAAGCCGCATCCTTTTCTATATACTTTCTGTATTCGTCGAGAGTGGTCGCACCGATGCAGTGAAGCTCACCTCTGGCGAGAAGTGGCTTTAAGAGATTTCCCGCATCCATCGCGCCGTCGGTCTTTCCCGCGCCGACGATAGTGTGAAGCTCGTCAATGAAGAGAATTATTCTGCCATCGCTCTTCGATACCTCCGAGAGCACCGCCTTGAGTCTTTCCTCGAACTCTCCTCGGTACTTCGCACCCGCAACGAGTGCTCCCATATCGAGAGCAAAGACGGTCTTGTCCTTGAGGGAGGCGGGAACGTCACCCTTGACGATACGCTGTGCAAGCCCCTCGGCTATCGCTGTCTTACCGACACCCGGCTCACCTATGAGGACGGGGTTGTTTTTGGTCTTACGGGAGAGAATTCTCACGACGTTTCTTATTTCGTCGTCACGCCCTATTACGGGGTCGGGTTTTTTGGTACGGGCACGCTCCACGAGGTCGGTGCCGTACTTCGAGAGAGCGTCGTAGGTCTCCTCGGGGTTGTCGCTCGTTACCCTTGCGTTCTTTCTGACCTCCGAAAGCGCCTTTAAAAACCTTTCGGTGTCAATGTTAAAGAGAGCGAACAGCTTCGAGAGCTCCTTCGTTCTCACCTCGGTTAGCGCAAGGAAAAGATGCTCCACCGAAATGAAGTCGTCCTTCATCGAGTCTGCCTTCTTTTCGGCAGTGCCGAGAATTCTGTCAACCTCTGCCGAAACGTAAACTCTGTCAGCATCCCTTCCTCCCGAAACCTTCGGAAGAAGAGCTATCAGTCTTTCCGCCTCTGCTCTTAGCGACTCGACGTTTACTTCCATTTTTATCATAAGCTGGGGAATAAGCCCCTCGTCGTCCGAAAGAAGAGCAAGAAGAAGGTGAGAGGCTTCTATTTGTGAATTTGCGTATTCTATTGCTATTGACTGCGCCTTCGTCAGCGCTTCAAGCGATTTTTGAGTGAATTTTTGAGTATTCAATGCGGTTTACCTCCAATCATTTCTTGTCTGTGCTTATTATAGAGCGAGTTTATGAACGAATGGTTAACTAAATATAACGTATCGGTAAATGTTTAGCACTCTAAACGTGAGACTGCTAATTTTTTCGAAAAAGTGAGAAAAAACTTGACAAAAGCGCTAAAGAGTGGTACAATTACTCTACCTCTTTGTGCTTAAATGCGAGAGGGAGGCGCGATTATTCGCAAAAATAAACGGAGGTGCCGATATGAGAGTAAAAATTACACTCGCTTGCAGTGAATGTAAGCAAAGAAATTACGACACGGTCAAGAATAAGAAGAATGACCCTGACAGACTTGAAATGAACAAGTACTGTAAGTTCTGCCGTAAACACACTCTTCATAAAGAGACTAAGTAATTAGGAAGAAGAGGAGGTCAGTAAAATGGCAGAAGAAAAGGCAAAAAAGACGAACCGAGTTGCGAGATTTTTCAAAGACCTTAAGAGAGAGCTCAAAAACATCGTTTGGTCGCCCAGAAAAGACGTTGTGAAGAACACCACGGTAGTAGTTGTAGTAACGGCTATCAGTGCGGTAGTTATCATGCTTCTTGACACGGGACTCACGAAGGTTCTCGACCTG
>JAZQUE010000016.1:0-1263 GCA_045631145.1 Eubacteriales bacterium | reverse complement strand
GTCGGTACGTCCGACGTACCAGAAGAAGCCGTCCTCGTCACGCCAAGCGACGTCGCCCGTATGGTAGTAGCCGTCGTGCATAACCTCCTTCGTCTTTTCCTCGTTTCCGTAATAGCCGAGGAAGAGTCCGCAGGGAACCTTTTCGCTGTATCTTACGCAGATTTCGCCGTTTTCACCGTCGGGAACGGGGTTTCCGTCGGGGTCGAGAATAACTACATCGTAGAGAGGTGTCGGTCTGCCCATAGAGCCTATCTTGTGGTTCTGACCGATGAGGTTTGCAATAGTGAGGGTAAGCTCGGTCTGACCGAAGCCCTCCATTATCTGAAGCCCCGTGAGCTTTTCAAACTGATAGTAGACCTCTGGGTTGAGCGCCTCGCCTGCCGTCGTCATATGCTTGATGGAGGAAAGGTCGTACTTCGAGAGGTCCTCCTTTATCATCATACGAAGCATCGTCGGAGGTGCGCAGAAGGTCTTGATGTTATATTTTGCGAACATCGGAAGAATTTCAGATGCGTCGAAGCGGTCGAAGTCGTAGGTGAATACTGCACCCTCACAGAGCCACTGACCGTAGAGCTTGCCCCAGAGTGCCTTGCCCCAGCCCGTCTCCGAGATGGTGAAGTGAAGTCCGTCGGGCTCTACCATGTGCCAGTATTTAGCGGTGATATAGTGACCGAGTGCATACTTGTAGGAATGGCTTGCAATCTTCGGATATCCCGTCGTACCCGAGGTGAAGAACATAAGCATCGGGTCGTCTCCGCAGGGAGTATCCTCGGTTCTGTAGAAATGAGTCGAGAAGAGCTCGTATTCGCTGTCAAAGTTTTTCCAGCCATCAAGCTCTCTGCCTACGATAACCTTCGTCGTGAGAGTAGGGCAGTCCTCCCCCGCCTTGTCTACCTCTTCTGCAACGCTGCCGTCGCCCGTACAGATAATTGCAGACACGCCCGCCGCATTGAAGCGGTATTCAAAATCGTGCGCAACGAGAAGGTTGGTTGCGGGGATAGCCACCGCACCGAGCTTGTGGAGTGCGAGGATAGCGTACCAGAACTGATAGTGGCGTTTTAAGACCAGCATTACTCTGTCGCCCTTCTTGATGCCGAGCGACTTGAAGTAGTTTGCAACTTGATTCGACTTACGCTTCATATCGTTGAAGGTCAAAAATCTTTCGGTCTTGTTCTTGTCGATGTGTACCATCGCAAGCTTTTCGGGATCCTTTTTCGCAATAGCGTCAACGATATCGAAGGCGAAGTTGAACTTGTCCTCGTT
>JAZQUE010000015.1:0-1348 GCA_045631145.1 Eubacteriales bacterium | reverse complement strand
ATTCCTATGATGAATGCCGATATAGTTACGGGCGTGTCGCTGATGCTCCTTTTTGTTTTCGGAGGGGCGCTTCTCGGCATTAGCGGAGTACTCGGCTTCGGAACACTTCTTATAGCTCACGTTACCTTCAATTTGCCCTATGTTATTTTGTCGGTGCTCCCCAAGCTCAAGCAGATTGACCCTCATTTATCGGAGGCAGCGCAGGACCTTGGATGTACACCGCTAAAAGCCTTTTTTAAGGTAGTCGTACCCTTTATTCTTCCGGGTATCGTCTCGGGCTTGATGATGGCGTTTACGCTTTCCATCGACGACTTCGTTATAAGCTATTTTGCAAGCGGACCCGAGTTCCAGACACTTCCGCTCAGAATATACTCTATGACCAAGAGACGAGTTACACCCGATATGTACGCACTGTCAACGCTTATGTTCGTTGCTATTCTCATTTTGCTTATTCTTATTAACACCGTTAAGGACGATAAGAACACAGGTAAGAAAGGCAGGGAAGTAAAATGAAAAAAATAATAGCGCTTTTCCTCTTTTTATCTGTTATTTCTTTTTTTTCGGTTTCCGCAAAAGATTATCTCGAGTATGACGAGGACTACGTACATCCCTCAACGGGCATTTCCATCAACGTCTATAACTGGGGAGAATATATTTCCGATGGCTCGGAGGGATCTCTTGATTTAAATGCGGAATTTACGAGAATTACGGGCATAAAGGTTAATTATACCAACTATGCAAGTAACGAGGATATGTACGCCAAGCTTAAAAGCGGCGGAGCTAACTACGATATCGTTATCCCTTCGGACTATATGGTTCAAAGACTTATTAACGAGGATATGCTTCAGAAGATTGATTTTTCAAATATCCCGAACTATAAGTACATCGATGAAAAGTACCTGAACCTTCCTTATGACCCGCAGAACGAGTATTCCGTTCCCTATACCGTCGGTATGGTAGGTCTTATTTACAATAAAGCGATGGTCGAAAGAATGGGCTACGAGCCGCCGACGAGCTGGAGTTCAATGTGGGACAGCAGATATTCGGGAAGTATATTGATGTTCAATAACCCCCGCGACGCCTTTGCGATTTCGCAGGCTCTTCTCGGACAGAACTTCAATACCACCTCGAAGGAAGACTGGGAGGACGCTTATACCAAGCTTCTTGAGCAAAAGCCCTACGTTCAGTCTTACGTTATGGACGAAATTTTCAACAAGATGGAGAACAACGAGGCAATTCTCGCACCTTATTACGTCGGAGATTTTCTTTCTATGAAGGATAATAACGACGACCTAGAATTCGTCTATCCCGAAGAGGGAGTGAACTACTTCGTTGACGCTATGTGTAT
>JAZQUE010000014.1:0-2000 GCA_045631145.1 Eubacteriales bacterium | reverse complement strand
CCGTTCAGAGTCTGCGGACTCCGAATCCCTATCGGGACTAACAATCCCTAACGTGAGGGGGTTATGAGGTTGAAAACGTTGCGACGTTTTCTTCTTTTTATCTCATTTATTTATCCGTTGCTTTTGAGGTTTTCTTACCCTGCTAATGTTCTCAACCTCGCAAATTTCAACGCACCGAATGCCGTTTTGATCGGGTATGTTGCAGGCAAGCCTAACACAAATCTTGCCGATAGTCAATATCGTGCTTCGTTTCACTTCGCTCGGCTTTTTTCTTTGATTGATTTTTTTAAGGTCGAAAAAAGCCTTATCATAAAAAAATAAAAAACTTTTTCTAACACCTCGGGGGGAAAAACTTTTTGATTTTTTTCTGCCACTCAATGACTATCTGCAATCTCCGTGTTCCCCTACGGGTGCAACATACTCGAAACGGCATACGGAGCGATGAAATTTTCTTCGCGAGGTTTCTAACATTTTTGGGAGAAAACCTCGCAACTGATAAAAAATGAGGTAAGCAACACCTCTCCACAACAAAACGAAACGATAAAATTGGTTTTCGGTTATCCTTAAAACCGAGAAAGGAGTTTGGACTTATGGCAAAGGGTGATTTTAACATTTATCAGAAAGTGACCGACCGCATTATTGAGCAGTTGGAGAAAGGCGTTATTCCGTGGCGTAAGCCGTGGAAGGTTTCGGGCGTTCAGATACGTTTCAAGGAAGACCTTTCAAAGTTGGCTTTCAATCGGGTGACGAAGTTAGCCTACGGCGCGCTCAATCAGATGCTTCTCTCTCGGGTGGGTGAGTATGCTTCTTTCAAGCAATGGACTGACCTCGGGGGCAAGATTAAAAAAGGCGCGAAATCTGAAATCGTTGTATTTTGGAAGTGGCTCGACTACAAGGACGAGGACAACGTTGACGAGAACGGCAATCCCAAAATTAAGAGAGTGCCGTATCTGAAGCAATACCAAGTATTTCATATTTCTGACGTTGAGGGTGTAGAGCCGTTGAAATTGGACGAACTCAACGAGGGAGAGGAGAAGCCCGAACCCGATTGCTTCGACTCCATAGAGGAAGCCGAGCGTATTATGAATGAGTATCAGACGCGCGAAAGTATGCCGATTGAGTACAGAGGAAACGAAGCCTATTATGCACCCTCTCTCGACAGGGTGACACTTCCCGAACGTTTCAAGTTTGGCAAGAATACCGCAGAATTTTACTCTACCGCTTTTCACGAACTCGGTCATTCGACAGGCGCGAAGCACCGACTTGACCGACAGATACGCAATCACTTCGGTGACACCGCTTACAGTAAAGAGGAACTTGTAGCCGAGATTTGCGCTTCGGGTATGCTTAATCTTCTGAACATTGAAACGCCCGACAGTTTCACAAATTCCGTTGCTTACATTCAATCTTGGATAAGTCAGTTAAAGAAAGACAACAAGCTTATTGTTATGGCTTCGGCACAGGCAGAGAAAGCAATCAAATACATTCTGAACGGAAAGGAGAGCGAGGCGGCTTGACCGCCTCGCAAGAGATAAAATGATTGACCTTACAAAAATCACCGCAGACGAAGCAAACAAGATTGAGTGCGCTTTGCTTTGTCTTGAAAAGGAAATTGTAGACAAGGCAGAAGCTTTTGAGGTAGCTTCTACGTGGGAAGACTTACCCGAAAAGAGCCGTAACGTTATGAAGTCAAACGGTGAGTGGTGGCGTGAAGTTCACGCCCTACTCTTTGACACGGAAAGGTGGGACAGATAATGAAGCTCTATCAGATTTTCTTGCACACCGAAATTCAATCAGAATACAAGGTTGTTTACTATGACTACGAACAGGAAAAGCGCATTGAGGTAGCCGAGGGAGAACATACCGACAAGGATATTGCTTACCTCTACGTTGAGGACGGTATCCTTTATATCGAGATTGATATTGAAAATTGAAAGGAGATCCCGAGGGGCAACCCTCGGGAGCTATCAGAGAAAATGGAAGAATTGAAAAAAGCACTT
>JAZQUE010000013.1:0-6960 GCA_045631145.1 Eubacteriales bacterium | reverse complement strand
AAAGTGATGTAGTATAATTCGATATGTGTACTAAATTCTTTTTGAGAATAATGTTCTCTTTGGAATGACAAAGGGAGGGATATAAAGTGGCAGAAGTAAAAATCAAAGAAAACGAATCTCTTGATAGCGCTATCCGTAGATTTAAGAGACAGTGCGCAAGAAGTGGAGTTTTATCAGAGCTTCGCAAGCGTGAATGCTATGAAAAGCCCAGCGTAAAGCGCAAGAAAAAGGCAGAAGCTGCTCGTAAGCGCAAGTTCAAATAAGTAAGGTTAGCCAAGCCTGTAGTACACGGGCTTGGCTTTACTTAATTTTTAAAAGGAGGACTTTTTTATGAACAACAAACTCAGAGTAGGTGTCGTAGGCTGCACCGGTATGGTAGGTCAAAGATTTATCACTCTTCTTGAAAATCACCCCTATTTTGACGTTACTGCCCTTGCCGCAAGTGCAAGCTCGGCAGGCAAGACCTATGAGGATGCAGTCGCAGGAAGATGGAATATGAAAACTCCTATTCCCGAAGCTGTAAAGAAAATGATTGTTAAGGACGCTTCGAATATCGAAGAAATGAAGGCGTCTGTTGACTTTATCCTTTGCGCAGTAAATATGAAGAAGGACGAAATCATAGCCCTTGAGGAAGCTTATGCAAAGGCGGAAATTCCCGTAGTATCGAATAACTCCGCTCACCGCAAGACCCCCGACGTGCCTATGGTTATTCCCGAAATAAACAACGACCATATCAAGATTATAGATGCACAGAAAAAGAGACTCGGGACGACGAAGGGCTTTATCGCAGTTAAGCCTAACTGCTCGATACAGAGCTACGTTCCCCTTCTCACCCCCCTTATGAAGTTCGGTATCAAGGAGGTTGTAGTTTCGACCTATCAGGCAATTTCAGGCGCAGGTAAGACCTTCGAGAGCTGGCCCGAGATGATTGATAACGTAATTCCTTATATCGGAGGAGAGGAAGAAAAGAGCGAGAAGGAGCCTTTAAAGGTTTGGGGTAAGATTGACGGCGACAAAATCGTTGACAACACCGACATCAAGATAACCTCGCAGTGTATCCGCGTTCCCGTAACCGACGGACACCTCGCAACCACCTTCGTTAAGTTCGAGAAGAAGCCCACCAAGGAAGAAATTCTCGAGCTTTGGAATAGCTACTCGGGCAGACCTCAGGAGCTCGGACTCCACTCTGCACCCAAGCAGTTCATTACATACTTCGAGGAAGACAACCGTCCCCAGACGGGCGTTGACCGTGATATCGAGGGCGGTATGGGTATTACTGCGGGCAGACTTCGTGAGGACTCTATCTACGACTACAAGTTCGTAGGTCTTTCTCACAACACCCTTCGCGGTGCTGCGGGCGGTTCACTTCTTCTTGCAGAGCTTCTCTACAAGGAAGGCTACTTAAATTAAGGAAAACGAAAAGATTGAGCGTTACTGCTCAATCTTTTCTCAACTAAAACTATGACAAATCTTTTGCTGCGTTTATTTGCAAAAAACAAAGACCGTGCCTCTGTGGGTAAGCTATCGGGCGCAGTCGGAATAATTGCAAATCTCGTTATTGCAATCTTAAAGCTCGTAATAGGTGCTCTTTCGTCATCGGTGTCAATTACCGCCGACGCTATGAATAACCTGTCCGACTCGGCAAGCTCTGTAATAACGCTCATCGGCTTTAAAATAGCCTCTCAACCTGCCGACAAGGACCACCCTTACGGACACGCAAGAGCAGAATATCTGTCGGGACTTGGCGTTGCGGCAATTATCATTATTATCGGTTTCGAGCTTGCGAAAACGTCGGTTACTAAAATATTTAATCCCGCCTACACTAAATTTTCTGTTCCTCTTGTAGCGGTATTGGTTTTTTCCATAGTCATAAAAATATGGCTTTCGCTTTTCAATAGGCGTCTCGGCAAAGAAATCGGCTCGTCGGCGCTTCTTGCTACCTCGGCAGACAGCCGTAACGACGTTATAGCAACCCTTGCGGTGCTCGTGTCGGCAACAATCGAGCACTTTACCGATATAAAGCTTGACGGAGCTATGGGACTTCTCGTCGCACTCTTTATTCTTTATAGCGGAATAATGCTTGCAAAGGAGACTATATCTCCCCTTCTCGGCGAGGGCGCAAGCGACGAAATCAAGGAGCTTATCGTCGATTACGTCAGCTCTTCACCCAAGGTACTGGGCTTTCACGACCTTATGGTGCACGACTACGGAGCGAACTGCCGTTTTGCAAGCCTGCACGTCGAGATGGATAAGGACGAGGACCCCCTTGTCTGTCACGAGCTTATAGACGATATGGAAAGAGAGTGCCTCACGAGCCACGGAATAAACCTCGTCATTCACTACGACCCCGTAGTCACCGACGACCCGAAGCTCGAAAGAATGAAGCACCTCGTGCTGTCGGTTTTGAAGGTAAGAGACGAAAGGCTCTCTATTCACGACTTCCGTATGGTGCCGGGTGAAAGCCACACCAATCTCATCTTCGACATATCTCTGCCGACCGACCTTCGAGGAGAGGAAAACGCAATAAAGCATTCTCTCGACAATGCGCTCTCCGAAATCGACAACACGAAATACTATACCGTTATCACCTTCGATACGGCAGAATTCAACTAAGCTACTTATATTTTCTGAAAATAATTCTTATTCTTCCCTTTCTCGAAAAGCCGTCGGTTTTAAGAAGGAGCGCCTTCCCTTTTCCTTTAAGAGATATCTTTGCGCCTTCCTTCACCTCGGCGTCACACTTTTTCGAAGCTATGCCGTCAACGGCAACGAGCCCTGACGACACCGCCTCGGCGGAAGCCGAACGGGAAAGAGAAAAAATGCTTGCAACCACCGAGTCGAGACGGAGCGAGGAGACGGTATCGCTCTTCTCTTCAAAATCGGCTTTCATTTCAAATTTAATATCATCTGAAATACGGACGCTTATCGGAAAGCGTCCTATTTTTTTGAGGTTTTCGAGAAGGAAGGGCGCAACGCTGTCACGAAGCACGAATACTCCCCTTCCGCCCTCGGCGGTAATGTCGCCAATCTGCTCCCTTTCAAGTCCGAGCCCCATAAGCGAACCGAGAATATCACGATGCGAAAAATCGGCATCCTTCTTATTGAATTTATCGACCTCTACCTCGCAGAAGGTAAGCCCTGCAAGAGATGCGTCCACCTCCTCAATATATTCGGGCAAAAAGACGGCGGAGGTGCGCTCGGCGTCCTCGTATCCGCCGAAAAAGACGAAATTCGAAAAGCCCATAGAACGAAGAAGTCTCTCACACCGTCCCCTCTCCCCTTCGGTGAGAAATGCGGAGGAGGTAACGATATTCCTTTTTTCGCTCCGCTCTGCAAGGTCTATAATATGGGCAAGCTTTATCTTCTCGTCCTCATTCTCGGCATAGCGGTTTATAAGTGAATTTTTATCCATAAGAAAACTTAAGGAGAGAGGGCTTCCTCTCTCCTTTCCTTTGTTTTAATGAAGATTGAAGAATGAATAATGAATAATTCATTTATGATAATTTGCCTATTGGCAAATCTGCGATTAAATTTAATTTTCCTATGGAAAATTTTCCTTAATTCTTCAATATTCAATATTCATTATTCATTAGCTTAGGCTTTATTTGCTGAGCCGAAGAGTTCTATCTTCTCTCTTACCGTCGCCTTGATAGCTTCTACGCCGTCTGCAAGAAGCTTTCTCGGGTCGAAGCCCTTGCCTTCGAGGTCACGGCCCTCTTCGATATACTTACGGGTAGCGGCTGCAAATGCAAGCTGACATTCGGTGTTAACGTTAATTTTGGAAACGCCAAGGTCGATTGCCTTCTTGATCATTTCCTCGGGAATACCCGTACCGCCGTGAAGAACGAGGGGCATATCGCCTACCTTTTCGCTGATAGCGGCAAGAGTGTCGAAGCGCAGTCCTCCCCAGTTTGCAGGGTACTTGCCGTGAATATTACCGATGCCTGCGGCGAGCATAGTAACGCCGAGGTCAGCAATCATTTTACATTCATTGGGGTCGGCAACCTCACCGCCACCGACAACGCCGTCCTCTTCTCCGCCGATAGCTCCAACCTCGGCTTCAAGAGAAAGACCCTTCTTATTACATACCTCTATAAGCTCTCTCGTCTTCGCAATATTCTCCTCGATGGGATAGTGAGAGCCGTCGAACATTATGGACGAAAAGCCTGCTTCGATACACTTATATGCGCCCTCGTAGGTTCCGTGGTCAAGGTGGATGGCTACGGGAACGGTGATGCCGAGCCCCTCAATCATACCTTCAACCATATTTACGACCGTTTTAAAGCCGCACATATATTTACCCGCGCCCTCGGAAACACCGAGAATAACGGGAGACTTCATCTCCTCTGCGGTAAGCAGAATAGCCTTTGTCCATTCAAGGTTATTAATATTGAACTGACCTACTGCATAATGACCTTTTTTTGCTTTTTGAAGCATCTCTTTTGCTGATACCAACATTATTTTTTCTCCTTAATTTTTTCTATAACAATTATATACCAAAAGCCTCAAAAAATCAAGACGAATGTAATGACTTTTAAATTATTTTATAGTATAAAATTTTTATGGATAAATTGCTTTTTAAGAGGGTGGAAAAAGGCAGATTACAAAAAAAGAATACACCAGTCTTATTACAGGATAGAAAACCTCGACGCTTTCCTCGAAGGAATTCTCGCAGTTGATGAATTCTTACTCGTAATAAGTCCTTCTATAATAAAGTAAAAAAATTGCGATACGGAAAATTCCGTACCGCAATTTTTTACCTTTTACTTAATTACCTTTACGAAAACGAGAATCGAAAGAATGATTCCCACAAGTACGTAGAGACCGATAAGCGAGCCAATAATCGAGAAGATAAGTCCGATAAGAGGAATCTTCGCAAGAAGTCCGATAACGACACCGCAAACGATAGCAATAATCGCGTAGATTATAATCGAAATAATAAGTGCCTTAACGTCAAGCGCCTTGAACGCATGGGGGAAGAATTTCTTGAGTGCTTCCATTGTTTTTCTCCTTATGTATAAAGACTATGTTATTATATTACAATTTTTCACGATTTTTGTCAAGAGCTTCGTTACAATAAAGAGTATATTAAGTCTGCTTATTTGTGACTTGAGTATATTTCTTTTCTTAAATAATTCAAACAATTTCACGAAACCGCCCGTTTGCTTTCATCATAAGCTCTCTGATTTATATGCGGTATAATCTTCGTAATAATAGCTGTGGTCTATACCCTTCATAAACGTTTCTCTGTCGTTTATTTTGTCGGTTAAAGCATTTCTTAAAACGTGCTTGATTTCGATATCCTTTATGGGACTTCGTTCCATCGCAAGAAGATAGTCGTCCTTGTCAATAAGACTCCAATCTACCACCTTACCTATTTCTTTTTTCAAGATACAGTCAAGCCATATACGAGTAGCTCTGCCGTTACCCTCGCTAAACGGGTAAGCAATATTCATTTCAACGTATTTTTCAATTATCTCGTCAAAGGTAGATTGAGGCATTTTATCAATGTTTTCAAGAGCAACTTCAAGATACATAAGAGGTGCAAAACGGAAATTTCCCTTTGCAATATTCACCTCTCGAAGCTTCCCTGCAAAATCATAAATATCCTCAAAAAGTGCCTTGTGAATAGCCATAAGAGACGAGGTTTTTCCTGCCTCCATCCTGTCAAGCATTCCGCTTTCAAAAAGCTCTACCGCTTTTTTCTTGCTGATTCGTTCTTCCTCGCGCATAAGCTCTGCCGAAGACGTTATTCCAAGCTTATTTCCAAGCATATTCTCACCTCAATTCCTTGTTATAATTATAACATATTTTAGTGTGTTTTACAAGGAGTTTGTTTATAGCCTTTGACGTAAGTTTCATCTAACTAAAAACAAGTTTAGAGTTTTGAGTTATGAGAAAGACTTCGTCTTTCGTTGTGATATGATCGCCCGACAGCATCAGCGTTGCCGTAAGGCGACTCATAACTGTGCGAAGCACATCATAACTCGTAACTTGCCGTAAGGCAATCATAACTGTAATTCCAACAAAAAAAACTCCCGATTTCTCGGGAGGAATTTTTTGTTTGGAATTATTTGCCCTCTGCAATTGCTGCCTGCGCTGCCGCAAGTCTTGCAATCGGTACTCTGAAGGGAGAGCAAGATACGTAGTCAAGACCGATCTTGTGGCAGAATTCAACGGAAGAGGGGTCTCCACCGTGCTCACCGCAGATACCGCAATGGAGTGCGGGATTTACGGGCTTGCCAAGGGTGATGGTCATATCCATAAGCTTGCCGACACCGTTCTGGTCGAGCTTAGCGAAGGGATCGTTTTCGTAAATCTTGGTCTCGTAGTAAGCGGAAAGGAACTTACCTGCGTCGTCACGGCTGAAGCCGAAGGTCATCTGGGTAAGGTCGTTTGTACCGAAGCAGAAGAAGTCAGCTTCCTTAGCAATCTCGTCTGCGGTGAGACACGCTCTGGGAATTTCGATCATTGTACCTACTTCGTATTGAATCTTAACGCCTGCTGCTGCGATTTCTGCGTCTGCAGTTGCAACAACGATGTCCTTAACGAACTTGAATTCCTTAACTTCACCTGTAAGAGGAATCATTATCTCGGGCTTAACTGTCCAGTCAGCGTGAGCCTTCTGAACGTTTATAGCGGCACGGATAACTGCCTTGGTCTGCATTCTTGCAATTTCAGGGTAGGTTACGGTAAGACGGCATCCTCTGTGTCCCATCATGGGGTTGAACTCATGGAGACCGGAGATAATGTCCTTGATAGCCTGAACGCTCTTGCCCTGTGCCTTTGCAAGTGCTTCGATGTCCTTATCCTCTGTGGGAACGAACTCGTGAAGAGGAGGATCAAGGAATCTGATGGTAACGGGGTTACCTTCAAGAGCAACGTAGAGCTCCTCGAAGTCCTTCTGCTGATAAGGAAGAATCTTTTCAAGAGCTGCTTCTCTCTCTTCAACGGTATCTG
>JAZQUE010000012.1:0-1452 GCA_045631145.1 Eubacteriales bacterium | reverse complement strand
TATCATCTTCGCAGACAGCTTTGGTCACGAGCCCTTCCTCATTGATGCGGCTAAGGAGAACCCCGAAGTTCAGTTCTGCCACGCAACAGGTACAATGGCTCACACTGCAGGTCTTGCTAACTTCCACAATGCTTTCGCTTCTATCTACGAAGGCAGATACCTTGCAGGTATCGCAGCAGGTATGAAGCTCAACGAAATGATCGCAGCAGGCAAGTTCACTGCTGAAGAAGCTCAGATCGGTTACGTTGGTGCTCACCCCTACGCAGAGGTTAAGTCCGGTTACACTTCATTCTACCTTGGCGCAAGATCAGTTTGCCCCACAGCTACAATGGAAGTTCAGTTCACAGGCTCTTGGTACGATGAAGCTCTTGAAAGAGAAGCGGCAAACGTTCTCATCGGACGTGGCGCTAAGCTTGTAAGCCAGCACGCTGACTCTATGGGTGCTCCTTCCGCTTGTGAAGAAGCAGGTATTCCCAACGTATCCTACAACGGAACTACCGTTGCGGCTTGCCCCAACACTTATATCATTTCTTCCAGAATTGACTGGGCTCCTTACTTCGAGCTTATGATCAACGCTGTAAAGAACGGCGAGGCTATTCCTACCGACTGGTGCGGCGGTATCAAGGAAGGTTCTGTAAAGCTTACCGACCTCAATACTGCAGTTGCAGCAGCAGGTACTCAAGAAGCAATCGACGCTGCTAAGGCACAGTTTGAAGAAGGCACTCTCAAGGTATTTGCTACCGATACGTTCACCGTAAACGGCGTAGCACTTGACGAAGAGACTCTTGCAGACGTAGACACCGACGACACCTGGACTCCAGAGACCAAGGTTGTCAGCGACGGCTACTATCACGAGTCTGAGTACCGTTCTGCTCCTTACTTCGACCTTAACATCGACGGTATCACACTTCTCAACTAATTTTCACTGAGTTTTAATAGGGCGGGGAAAAGTACTGATTACAGCCTTTTACCTGCCCTATTTCCAGTTTAACGGAGGTATTCCTTGTGAATAATACATACGCAATTGAACTTAAAAACATATCTAAGCGTTTCGGCTCGGTTCTTGCTAACAACAACGTAAACCTGAGCGTTAAGCGAGGAGAGATAATGGCTATTCTCGGAGAAAACGGTAGCGGTAAAACTACCCTTATGAATATGATTTCGGGAATATATTATCCTGACGAAGGTGAAATTTTCGTCAACGGTGAACAGGTTTCCATTACCTCGCCCAAAGATGCCTTCCGTTACAGTATCGGTATGATACATCAGCACTTTAAGCTCGTTGACGTATTCTCGGCGACCGAGAATATAGTCCTCGGCATCAACGACGGCAAGCGTTATAAGCTTTCGTCGGCTCGTGACGAGGTGCTTCGAATTACGGGAAAATACGGCTTCGACATCTCTCCCGACAAAAAAATATATGAAATGTCCGTCTCGGAAAAGCAGACGGTA
>JAZQUE010000011.1:0-1844 GCA_045631145.1 Eubacteriales bacterium | reverse complement strand
GTATCGTAGAGGTGCTGGGTGACCTCGCCTATCTTGCCACCGTTGATGATGAACTTTTTGTCCTTGTAGGAGAGCTCTCCGATGGGAGATACGACTGCCGCCGTACCGCAGCCCCAAGCTTCTTCAAGAGTTCCGTTCTCGAGCGCCTCGGCAAGCTCGTCTATCGAGAGAAGTCTCTCGCTTACCTTGTAGCCCTCGCTCTTTAAAACCTCGATACAAGACTTACGGGTGATACCCGGAAGGATAGAGCCCGAAAGCATAGGAGTTACTATCTCGCCGTTTATCTTGAACATTACGTTCATAGCGCCGACCTCTTCGATGTACTTTCTTTCAACACCGTCGAGCCAGAGAACCTGCGAGTAGCCCTTTTCCTCTGCCTTCTGTCCTGCACGGTTACTTGCGGCGTAGTTGCCTCCGCATTTAGCGTAGCCCGTACCACCTCTTACTGCTCTGACGTCGTCTGCTTCTATCATAATCTTAACGGGGTTGATACCCTCCTTGTAGTAGCTTCCGACGGGAGAGGTGATTATCATAAAGGTTGCGTTGTGTACTGCGTGAACGCCGAGCGTTTCATCGTTACCGAACATAAAGGGACGGATGTAGAGGGAAGTACCTTCTGCCGAGGGAGTCCAGTCCTTTTCGAACTCGACGAACTTCGTGAGCACCTCGAGAGCGAGGTCTTCGGGAATTTCGGGAAGGCAGAGACGCTCTGCAGAGTTATTCATACGGCGGATGTTTTCAATAGGTCTGAAAAGCTGAACCTCGCCGTCCTTTCTGCGATACGCCTTGAGTCCCTCGAATATCTCCGAGCCGTAGTGAAGCACGGTGGATGCGGGATGAATGGGGAAGGGGCCGAAGGGAACTATTCTCGCATCGTGCCAGCCCTCCTCCTTCGAGTAGTCCATAATGAACATATGGTCGGTGAAAATCTTACCGAAGCCGAGAGTCGAGGGGTCGGGCTTCGCCTTGAGATTTGCCGATTTTGTAATTTTAATTTCCATAAGATTACCTTCTTTCAAAATTAAAAGTCTGCTCCGAGCTTCATTATCTTGAAGTTCACGTCAAGCATATCTGCACGCTTTGCCGAAATAACCTTCGCAAGAGCCGCCTTTACAGATTCGTCTGTAAAGCCCTTTGTTTCTTCAAGCACTTTACCGAGAATGACCATATTTGCAAGAGTGGGCGTGCCGTTATCCTCCGCCATTTTTGTTGCGGGGATGGGGAACGCCTTGACGTCCCCTCGAACGACCTCTCTTCCGATGAGGGAGGAGTCGTAGAATATCATACCGCCCTCTGCAACGGTGTTTTCGTACTTGTCGAGGGAGGGAAGGTTCATCGCAATGAGAATATCGGGCTTCGAAACGATGGGAGAGCCGACGGGAGTGTCGCTGATGATGATGGAACAGCTTGCCGTACCGCCTCTCATTTCGGGTCCGTAGGAGGGAAGCCACGAAACCTGCTTGCCGTCGATAAGACCCTTGTAGGCGAGAAGCTTACCTGCGAAAAGGATACCCTGTCCGCCGAAGCCTGCGAAAAGAAACTTATTTGTCATTGTTCTGTTCCCCCTTTACGATTCCTGCGGTTCTGTCCTTGTAAACGCCGAGAGGATAGTAGGGAAGCATCTTTTCCTCTACCCACTCAAGAGCTTTTTTCGGTGTCATACCCCAGTTGGTGGGACAGCTCGAAACGACCTCGATAAGAGAGAAGCCCTTCTTGTTTATCTGGTTCTCGAATGCCTTCTTTATCGCCTTCTTTGCCGCCTTTACGTTCTTGACGTTATTTACCGCTACTCTTTCAAGGTACTCGGGTCCGTCAAGCTCGGAGAGCATTTCGCAAACCTTGAT
>JAZQUE010000010.1:0-2960 GCA_045631145.1 Eubacteriales bacterium | reverse complement strand
ACTCGGAAAGTCTTGCACGCTTTACTTCCTTAATTTCCTTAACGGCTGCGAGGTCAATACCCTCTGCGTCGTAGATCCAACCTGTGGAGTCACTGAGAGTTACAACCTTACCGCCAAGCTGCATAGCCTTTTCAGCAGCGTAGATAGCAACGTTACCGGCACCGGAGATAGCAACAGTCTTGCCCTCAAGTGTGTCGTTCTTGCTCTTAAGGTACTCGCTTACCATGTAAAGGAGACCGTAACCGGTAGCTTCCTTACGAACGAGAGAACCGCCGTATGTAAGACCCTTACCGGTGAGAACTCCCGTGAACTCGTTTCTGAGTCTCTTGTACTGACCGAACATATATCCGACCTCTCTTGCACCAACGCCGATGTCTCCTGCGGGAACGTCAACGTCTGCGCCGATGTGACGTGAAAGCTCTGTCATAAAGCTCTGACAGAAGCGCATAACCTCTGCGTCCGACTTGCCCTGAGGGTCGAAGTCCGCACCACCCTTACCGCCGCCCATAGGGAGGGAGGTAAGACTGTTCTTGAAGGTCTGCTCGAATGCGAGGAACTTCATAATTCCCGAGTATACGTTGGGAGCAAATCTGATACCGCCCTTGTAAGGACCGATAGCAGAGTTGAACTGTACTCTGAAGCCACGGTTTACCTGAGTCTTGCCGTTGTCGTCAACCCACGGTACTCTGAAGGTTATTTGTCTTTCAGGCTCAACGATTCTTTCGAGAACTCCCGCCTCAACGAAATCGGGGCGTGCTTCGATTACGGGCTCGATGCTTTCGAATACTTCTTCAACTGTCTGAATGAATTCGGGTTCGTTTGCATTTCTTTTCTTGACTCTTTCAAGAAGGTCAAGCATGTACTGATTTTTCATATGTTTAATTCCTTTCTCTCTTTTTATTGGTATTATAATAACAATTATAAATAAATTGTTTTTCTTTGTCAATAGAAGTTAATGTTAAATATTTTTTTGTAGGCGCGTTTTCTTGACTTTTTTTTCGTTATATGATAAAAATAAATATAAAGATTATTGTTTTGGAGTATTTTTATGAGAATAATTACAGGAAAAGCAAGAGGCACAAAGCTTGAAACGTTACCCGGAGACGCAGTGCGTCCCACCACCGAAATGGCAAAGGAGGGCATCTTCAGTGCCATACAGTTTGACCTTGACTCGAGAAGGGTGCTCGACCTTTTTGCAGGCAGTGGACAGCTCGGACTCGAAGCCCTCAGCCGAGGAGCAGAGAGCGCCGTTTTTGTAGACGAGTCGCAGGCAAGCATTGATACAGTCAAGAAGAATGCGCAGAAGTCGAAGCTCTTCTCACAGTGCAAGATAGTCAGAATGGACTTCACCGACTATCTCAAGAAGTGCTCGGACACCTTCCATTTTATCTTCGTTGACCCTCCCTACGGAAAGAAGCTTCTTCCCGAGGTCGTAAAGAAGATAATGAAGTACGGAGTTCTCCACGAGGACGGACTTATCATATGCGAGGGTGAGGACGCCGAAATAGATATCGAATCGATTTCCGAGGAATACGGCGTTGAAATCAAAAAAAGATATAAATACGGAAAAACTTACGTTCATACGGTAGGAAGAAAATAATATGAAAGCAATAATAACGGGAACCTTTGATCCCGTAACGGTAGGACACGAAGCCCTCATTGAGAGGGCGTCCCGCCTCTTTGACGAGGTGGTTGTGCTTATGTGTCAGAATTTTGATAAAACGACGCTCTTTTCCCCCGAAGAGCGTCTTGAGCTTCTCCGCTTTACCGCAGAACGCTTTTCAAACGTTCAGGTAGAGCGCCACGACGGCTGGCTCTACGAGTACCTCAAAAAGACCGAGAATGCTGTTCTTTTTAAGGGCGTCAGAAATTCTTCCGACCTTGAGTACGAAAAGAAGATGGCAGAGTTTAATTTTACCCACTCGGGCGTCGAAACTCTTTTTACAGTAGCTCCCGAAGGGCTCGAGAGCGTCTCGTCAACCCTTGTTCGCTCTATGATGCAGAGTGGGGAGGAGTGGGAAAAGCTTATACCGCAAAATGCACAAAAAATCGCCAAAAAATTCTACAAAAATATTTAAAAACTACTTGAAATTTTCCTTCAAGTAGTTTATAATATATGCAGAAGTGGTGAAAAGTGGTGAATGATGGTTTGAATTCCCACAAATCCACAGAGTTTTCCACAATTTCGAAACGAGGGGGGGAGCAAAACGTGCTGTTAGGTCAGTTCGATTATAACGTAGACACCAAGGGACGAGTGTTTGTTCCCGCAAAGCTCAAGGAAGAGCTTGGAGAAACCTTCGTTCTCGCAAAAAGTATGGACCCTTGTATCGCAATCTATTCGAAAGAAATGTGGGAAGCGTACGTCGCAAAGCTTTCGGGACTTCCCGAAATGAGAGCGAGAAGCATCAGGCGCTTCGTCTTCTCGACGGCAGTCGAAGCAACCGCCGACTCACAGGGACGTGTAGTTCTCTCTCAACCCCTTCGTGAATACGCAAGCCTTGAAAAAGAAGTGGTTATCATCGGTGTGGGAGACCACGTCGAGATATGGAACAAGGATAAATATAACGGATATATGGAAGAGCAGAGCGTTGACAATATGGTAGAAACTCTTATGGAGTACGGCTTCTGATGGGAGAATTCAAACATTATTCGGTAATGCTTCACGAAACCGTAGACGCTCTCAATATAAAGCCCGACGGCGTATACGTCGATTGCACACTCGGCGGCGGAGGACACTCGCTTGAAATAGCAAAGCGCCTTACTACAGGCACACTCATTTCGATAGACAGAGACAAGGATGCGATAAAAGCAGGTGAGGAGAGACTTCGCGACTACAAAGATAGAGTCAAATTCGTAAATGACAATTTTAAAAATATAAAAGAGGTTTTCTCATACCTCGGCATAGAAAAGGTTGACGGCATAACCGCCGACCTCGGAGTATCGTCCTATCAGCTCGATAC
>JAZQUE010000009.1:0-3195 GCA_045631145.1 Eubacteriales bacterium | reverse complement strand
GCATGCATGGCTTGAATTTTTGCTCACTTCGCTAATTCGCTCTGTGGCAAAAATCCCCTACTCATCTGCACTCTGCATTCTGCACTCTGCATTATTATTCAAGAGTAATTCTTCCGATAACACCCCGTCTGAATTCGTCGAGGAGCATCGTCGAGCATCTGTCGGCGTTTACCTCGCCGCCTCTCATAAGGAGACCTCTTTTTTTACCTATAAGCTCGAATATATCGTAGCCGTCGAGCTCCTCTATCTCACTCTTTTCAAGTCCGTACCTTGCAGAAAGTAAGTCGGGGTAACGCTTCTTCAGTCTTTCGCATAGCGCCATCGCAACCTCATCCTTCTGAAGGACGGTGTCCTTTATCGCGCCCGTTGCCGCAAGGTTTTCACCTACTGCTCTGTCGTCAAACTTCGGCCAGAGAACACCAGGCATATCGAGAAGCTCAAGTCCTATCGTCGTTTTTACCCACTGCTTCGTGAGGGTGACACCCGGACGGTTTTCAACCGCCGCCTTCTTTGCTCCCGAGAGCTTATTTATAAGAGAAGACTTCCCTACGTTCGGGATACCGAGCACCATCGCCTTGACGGTTCTGCCCGCCATTCCCTTTTCACGATATCTCTCTATCTTGTCGGCAAGTACTCTTTTCACTTCCCTCTCAAGCTCGTCTATTCCCTTTCCGCTTACGCAGTCGGTAATAATAAGCGTCTTTCCCCACTCGGCGTATTTTTTCTTCCAGAGAGCCGAGGCATCGGGGTCGGCAAGAGAAGCTTTATTCAAAAGCGTTATTATCGGTTTTGTGGTAACGAGGGCTTCGAGGTCGGGGTTCTTACTGCTCTTCGGTATTCTCGCATCAAGTAACTCGAGAACTATATCGACCTCCGAAAGAGACTCCTTTATGAGCCTCTTCGTTTTCGCCATATGTCCGGGGAACCACTGTATAATATCTGTCGGCATTACTTTATCACTCCGCTGTCGGGAAGGAGTCTGAAAAACACCTTTCCGAGAATATATCTTGTATCTATCGCTTCTATCATACGACTGTCGGCAGAGCCGTTGCGGTTGTCTCCCATAACGAAGACGCATCCCTCGGGAACGGTATAGGGATACTCAATATATCCGAGGTTCATATTCCCTGCGTTTATTCTGAAAACGTAGGGCTCGTCGAGCGCCTTGCCGTCAACGTAGACACGCCAGTTTACGGGGTCGATATTGACCGTCTGCCCCTCGGTGGCGATAACTCTCTTTATATAGGGTGCGCCCTTCTGCTCATAGTGGAGCATCTCGAGGTTGTGAGATACGTCTACCACCACGACGTCTCCTGTTTCAGGAGTATAGGCTACGTTCGTTATGAGAAGTCTGTCGCCGTTATGGAAGGTCTCTCTCATACTGTCGCCCGAAACGGTGACGAACTTCACAAGGAAGGTGAAGACGAGAATCACCGCCGAAAGTGCCACGAGGAAGGTTTCGAGCCATTCGTATATTTCTTTTACTGCTGAACGCTTCATATTACCCCTCATTCAAGTATCAATTCGTCTACGCCCGCAAGCTCGATTATGTCGCTGTCGGTGCGGGAGCGAAGTATTTTTCTCGCCTGACATTTATCGCAGGAAATCTCGATTGTATCAAAGCCCACGTCTATCATAAAGTCGCTCTCGTCGCAGGTGCATTTAATTTTACCCGTATCGTGAAGCTCCTTTATAATAAATAGCATCTGACTCGTGACTACTGCGTCGGCGTACTCGTACTCGTCGTTATCGGCGTTATGGGGGTTGTCGCTGTTCGAGTGGCACTCCTCGCAGTCACATCCGTCCTCGTGATAATCGTGAAAGAGGTCTATATCCTCCTCAAAATCGTTATCGGCAAACTCCATAAGCTTCTGAAGCTCGATAGTATTGTCGTCAACCGCCTTTATTACCCTCGCCTTATCTCCAATAAAGCATACGTCAAGTCCCGTTGCCGAGCACTGAAGAATAAAGAGGTCACTTCCTCTGAAGGTGGATGCCGAAATCTGATAGGGGTGCGAGGTCGGGCAGGCAACGCAGGGGACGTTAAGGCTTACGGTGTCGCGAGACTTTATATAGCTTATCGTCATAACCGACTCTCCGCAGCTGCACCTGAGGTTCGTTTCTCCCGACATCAGGGCAAATATATTTATTTCTCCTATCATCGCTACTCCGCAATCGGGGCAACGGTAGGCAATCGTAATCTTATCTCTCATTTCTTACCCTCTTTCAAGTACCTTTCGTTATAAAACAAATACTGCTGTAAAACGCCGCCGCTCTTTCCGAGGTTGGGCGTCGTGTTAAAATATTTTTCAAAAATCTTTTTCATCCATACGTCCACAGGAACACATTCAAGCCTTCCGAGTCCGTAGAGAAGCGTGCAGTCGGCGACCTTGTTTCCCACGCCCTTTATCGTTTTGAGCTTTTCCCTTGCCTCGTCAACCTGCATTTCCTTCAGCTCCTCCTCGTTTATCTCGCCCGAGACAAGACGAAGAGAGGCGTCGAGTATGTATTTTGTCCTGAAGCCGAGTTTACATTCACGAAGCCCCGTCTCGCCCGCCTCGAGAAGCCTTTCGGGAGTAGGAAAGGAATAATAGGTCTCCCCTTCCGCCTCGAAGCTCTCGCCGAAGCGACGCGATATTTCGGCGACGTTCTTTTTTATTCTCGGAATGTTGTTGTTTTGCGAAATTATAAAGGAAATGAGCGCCTCATTGAAGCTCTGGCGCAGAATTCTTATACCGAAGCCTCTTTCGACCGCCTCGAATACGGCAGGGAGTCCTTCCTCGAGGAAGCCCTCGTTCATCGAGCTGTACGAGGTATCGGGGTCGAAAAAGCCGTCGATATCCGCCGACGAGTAGTATTCAATATATCCCTCGCTCTCGTCCTTCGGAACTCTCACGAGAGATGAGCCGACCACGCCCTCGATAAAATTCTCCTTTTCTTCAAAGCGGAAGCACTGTCCGCAGTCGAAGGTCTTACGGGGAGAAAAAAGGTCGTCCTTCGGAAGTAATATTTTTCTTTTTGTAAGAATTTTTTCTTTTAACATAAGCTTTCTATTGTAAAAACCTCGGAAATATGATAAAATCAATTAAAGATTTTAATCGAAAAAGGAATTTTTATGGAAAAAATTTACACTATTCCCGTCAATGACGCCTTCAACGTGCAGGACGGATGTCCCTTTTGCAGAATGTATAAAAC
>JAZQUE010000008.1:0-9549 GCA_045631145.1 Eubacteriales bacterium | reverse complement strand
AGAAAGCGTTGCTTCTTCCCTTCGTAGAGTTCTTCGGGAGGTAGAAGAGCTCGATATCCCCTTCACCCCCTCTGAGCCTACGAGCCTTCCGATGTCCTTCGGCGAGCTCTCGCACGAGCTCGACCGCGCAGCAGAGAAGACGGCGGAGAAATACGGTTACCTTCAGAAAATCGGCGGCAGAGCGAAGCCTCTTGCCTTCGGCGAGCTGCTCGCCTATACTGGAATTTCGGGGCTTTACTCCTTTTTTACGGGAGAGGCGAATATAAACACCGCCTTCGCCGACTACTCTCTTCCCTTCACCGTTGCTCACGAGTTTTCACATCTTCGAGGAGTAGGACACGAGAACGAGGCGGAATTCTCGGCGCTTCTCATCTGCCTTGAAAGCGACGAGCCCTATATACGCTACTCGGCTTATTCGCAGGTCGCGATAACACTTTCAAATCTTCTCTACGAGTACGACGAGGAGCTTTTCTACGAGGTTCTTAACGAATATCCCGCAGTTTTATTTTCCGACGTCTACCTTTCGAGTAAAAGCTACGAAAAGTATTCGTCAACCCCTATCGACGAGATATCCTCGGCGATAAACGACACCTATCTGAAGTTCAACGGCGACGAGGGAGTCGTCTCTTACAGTCTTGCGGCTGAATTATACGTTGCATATTTTTACGAGGAGGAAAAATGAAAAGAACACGACGATTCTTGATAGCACTTTTTGCGCTTTTTGCGCTCTCGGCTCTCCTTTTCTCCTTTTTATCGGTTGCCGACGGCGACACCCCTGTCGTCTACCGCAACGACACCAAATATACGATAACCGAATACCCTCCCGAGCTTCGTGACGGAACGCTCTATATGCCCGTCAGCTTCTTCGTCGGAATGAGCGGTATTCAATACGAATTCAACGTGAAAAACAACAGCTTCTATCTTCGGAACGAGGCGACGGGAAGGTTCTTCTCCTTCTCCTTCGACTCGTCGGGTATCGTGGTGGACAACTCCTTCGTGAACGTCTCCTTCCCTATCCTTCACTCGACGGTCTATCTGCCCCTCGACTACTGTGCCGAGATACTCTCGCTGAAGGTGGAAAGGATATCGTCGGACGGAGTGAAAAGAGTGAGGCTCTCCGACAAGAGCGCAAGGCTCACCTTTGAGGAGCTCATCGAGCTCTACGACCCCACCGACCCCGACAAGCCCCCCGTCATCACACCCGACGACCCCAACGACCCCACCGACAAGACGACCGAAAGAACGATATATATTACTATCGACTGCGCCACCGACTCAACGAAGATGATAAATATGCTTCGTGACTGGGGCGAAAAGGCGACCTTCTTCTTTACGAAGGAGGCGATAATCGAAAGCCCCGAAGCCGTACTCCGAGCCGACGCACTCGGTCACGGAATAGGTATTACGGCGAGCGAGGCGCTCTCTGACTTCGGTGAAATCGAGAATACACTCGACGACACCAACCGCACCCTCTACTCGGTTCTCGGCTATGCCACGAGGCTCTGCCGTTTCCCCGAGGGAACGGATATAGATGCCGACACTGAGAAAGAGCTCTCGGATATGGGCTATATAGTATGGGACTTCACCGAGAAAATAAACGAAGAAAAGAGTGCGTGGACGGCGGCGAAGGAGATTTACGATGCCACCTTTGAAAAGGACGTCACCGTCGTGAGACTCACCTCTCACGAAAATAACGTCAAGGCACTCACACAGCTTTTGTCCTTTGTGGCAAACGACGAGCACATCACGGCGAGAGTTATTGACCCCACCGTTGACGAAAAAAACTTCTCACAAACGGAGGTAAACGATGGAAACCAAAAAGAAAATTTTGATAGTTGAGGACGAAAAGACGATTGCCGAAATTCTCACCTATAATATCAAGGCGGCAGGCTACGACGCCGAGGCGAGACACGACGGAAAAAGCGGTCTCGACGAGGCTTTAACGGGGGGCTACGACCTCATTCTCCTCGACCTTATGCTTCCAGTTATGGACGGCTTCGAGGTCTGCGAGAAGATAAGAGAAAGGCTCGACACCCCCATTATTATGCTCACCGCAAGAGACACCGAGCAGGATAAGGTGAGGGGGCTCGATACGGGTGCCGACGACTATATGACCAAGCCCTTCAGTATAAACGAGCTTATGTCGAGAGTGAGAGCTAATATTCGCCGCTACTCGAACGAGACGGTTGCAAGAAAGATTACCGATACCACTATCGTCGTTGGTGACATCGTTATCGACTGCGAAAACTATCTTGTCAAGAAGGGCGAGAAGGTGCTTGAGCTTTCGAAGAAGGAATACGACTTGCTTGCCTATCTTGCCAAGAACGTCGGTAAGATTTACAGCCGTGAGGAGCTTATGAGTGCGGTATGGGGCTACGAGAATTTCTACGGAGACCTTCGTACGATAGACGTTACCATCGCCCGCCTTCGCCAGAAGATTGACGGTGAGGACGGAAGCGTTATACAGACGAAAAGAGGCATGGGCTATTTTCTTCAGCCTGCCGAGAAGTAAGGAGCTACACCTTGTATAAGAAGTTACAATTCAAGATAGTTCTTATACTCGTCTCCTTCATCGTCTCGATAATGACGGTAGTAGGAACGATACTTATAGGAAATATCTTCAGTTATTTTGAGGACGACTTTGCCGTTCAGCAGTCGTCGGTATTCACCGAGGAATTTCTCGGTGAGCTCAAGGACACTCTCGAATTCGAAGACTACCCCGAAAGGCTCAAGAATACCCTCTCGGCGTATTCGGCGAGACTCGGTATCGACGCTCACCGAAACTACTACGTCCTCGACGCCGACGGAGGCTTTCTGTCGGGGTCGGTTGCCGACGGAGAAACGCATATCAAAAAGACCGAAAACCTCGTCAGAGCTATTTCGGGCGAAAGCTCGCATCTACAGAAGCTCGGCGCTTCCGAGATGGACTGGGCGGAGGTTATCACCTCCTCCGACAAAAAGACGAGCGTCATCGTCTATATTTCGGACGACAACACCGAGCTCGAGGAGTTCTCGTGGATGGTCTTTTCCATCATTCTTCAGTCGCTCCTTATCGGACTCGTGATTGCGATACTCCTCTCCTTCTTTCTGTCGAAGGCGATAGTATCCCCCATTCAGAGCATCACCAAAAAGGCGACGAGGCTCTCGAAGGGCGACTTCGACGAGAAGCTTACCGTCTATTCCGACGACGAGATAGGCACTCTCACCGTCACCTTCAACAGAATGGGGGCCACACTTAAAGACAATATGAACGAAATATCGTATGAGCGGGAAAAGCTCGAAACGATATTCTACTATCTCAAGGACCCCGTTATCGCATTTGACAGCGAGGGCTTCCCCATTCATATAAACCCCGAGGCGAAGGAGCTTTTCGCACTCGATACCGCCGATACACTCACCCTTGACGCTCTCACCGAAAGGCTTTCTCTCGACTGCCGTACCGACGACCTGACTGTCGGCGAAAACGACTCGATAAGCCTGACGGGTATCACCTATGAAAACAGAGTGTTCGACGTCAGCTTCGGTAAATTCAACTTCAACCTTTCCGACAAGTCCTTCGGAGGCTATATTGCGGTGCTCCACGACGTTACCGAGAGCTTCGAGCTCGATAAATCGAGACGAGAGTTTATCGCAACCGTATCCCACGAGCTCGGCACTCCCCTGACGAGTATAAAGGGTGCAACCGAGACGATACTCGGAAACCCCGATATGCCGAGTGAGGTGAAGAACCACTTTCTCGATATGGTCATAAGCGAGAGCGACCGAATGGCACACATCGTTCACGACCTTCTCGTGCTCTCGAGGCTCGACAACAACCGTATGAAGTGGACTCCCTCCTCCTTCTCACTCTACGACGTTATCGACAAGTGCTGTCTTATGCTCTCGGGTCAGGCGGAGGAAAGCTCGCAGGACCTTAAATTCTTAAAGAAGGAAGAGCCTCTTCCCGAAATTATTGCCGACAGAGAAAAGATTGAACAGATACTTATAAACGTCGTACAAAACTCAATTAAATACACCCAGAGCGGAGGCAGGATAATTATTTCCGCCGACCTCAAGGACGTTCAGGGTGTCGAGGGACTGAAGGACGGACGCTACTTCACCGTCTCGGTCACCGACAACGGAAGCGGTATTCCCGAGGAGGACCTTCCTCATATTTTCGAAAGATTTTACCGAGTTGAAAAGGCTCGTAACTCCGACAAGGGAGGAACGGGACTCGGACTTGCGATTGCGAAGGAAATCGCAGTCGAGCACGGCGGTACGATAGACATAAAGAGTAAATTAAAGGTCGGTACTACCGTAAACATCTACCTGCCCGAAAAGGCAAAATTCTACGCTTAAAGAAAGGAGAGTGATGAGTAATGAAAAGAGCACTTACGGCTCTCGTAGCTTTCCTCGCCCTTTCGGTCGTCACTCTCTGGGTAAGCTACATTTCCCTTCAGTTTGACACGCAGACCGAAGGAAGCCCCGAGCTTGAAAAAAGCTTCTGGATATTCTCGGGCTCCTCTGCGGGAAAGGAAGGGACAGTCGCCGACGAATACTTCTTCTCGCCCCTCTCGGTCTCCCTCATTCTTTCGGGCGAGGGCTACACCTCGGCGTATAACAGCAACCTCACAAATACCCTTTACCAAAGCCATAAAACGCTTCTCCGAGAGATTTTTTCCTCGGGCTACGTATGCGAGAAGGCAAGCGCGGGCGACTGGAGAGAAGCTCTTCAAAGAGAGGACTCGGTGTTTATCGAATACCCTACCTCCCTTCCCTATACCTTTATTGCGGAGTTCTTCGGAAACTCGGAGGACTTCGCGCAGGGTGACATATGTCGGGTAAAGAGTATTATTCTCTTTTCAGACGAAAAAAACGCCCTCTCGGCTCTCTCGAGCGACGGTGAGGGAAATATATATTTCTACTCCTATAACGGCACGGAAGCCCCCTCTCTCATATATGATTTTAACAGCAGTAACCTTGCCGCATATACTGTAAATAAAGGCTTTACACACTTTGAATTCAATATGAATTTGTCGGAAAGAAAGAAAAACGAGAGTCTTCCCGACGAATATATCATTCTCTCCTCCTCGCCCACGCTCCCCTCGGTCGAGGTCTATTCCCCTTTGCAAAACGCGCTCGATAAAGCCCTCTCACCCGAAAGAAGCTCAGTTCTTGAGCTCCTTTCGGACGACGCTCTCTTTTCGGTATTCGATTCCTTTGAAATCAACCCGAATATCGTAGGCTTCTATAACGATGCAAAAGCAGGGCTCTTTTTCGTAGGTCAGGATATGTCGCTCGGAATCAATACGGAGGGAAAAATCAAATATTCGGTAACCGATAAGAATTCTCCTCCGATAACCGTCTCCTCTCTTATAAATTCCGACAAGACGAGCTTCGGCTCTGCCGAGCGTCTCGTTGCGGCGACCGCATTTCTCGGAAGGATACCGAGCTATATTATAGGCGGTGAGGCAACTCCCATTCTCGACGGGGTGACCTACTCCGAAAAGAGCGACGAGATGACCTTCCGCTTCAGCTACTACTACGAGCTCTCGGAGGTGCTCGTAAGTGGCGTGAGTGCGGCGGCTACCCTCACCTTTAATTCTATCGGTCTCACAGAGGCAGAGATAACCACCTTAAGCCTTACCAAAGCCGAAAGCGACGGAGCAAGTGAGAGCTATATTGATATGACCATTCCGCCCTACGCCGTCTCGAAGGTTCTGACGGGTAAAAACAGCTTTGCTCCCGTATATAACTGCACCGAATACCGAGTCGCTACCCCTCCCGTATGGATGGAGAAAGGAGAAGGCGTATGAAATCGACCTCGATAAAGCTTATTCTTATCCTTCTTTTCCTTTTCGTGTCGGTCTTCTTTCTGTTTAAGATTTCCGAGCTTTACCGTGCGAAAAGCTTCTTCACACCGTCGGAGATTTCAGAGACGGTAAAGGTTCTCTCCCGTAAGAGCGTCTTCATCGACGAGGACACCGTCCCGAAGGAAAAGACCGTCCCCAAGGTAATAAAGCTCGCCTTCGACGCCTCCGACTCATCGGAGGTTGCAAAAAGAGTAATGAAGTCGGACTACGGCACCTTCACAGTCCCGAACGGCTACAGCTACACGAGCGACACCGAAACGCTCTCCTTCTTCGACGACTATACTATTGAATACTCCTATATTCCGTCGGGTATAACTCTCGAAAAGGTCACCTCCTCCCTCACCGACGCGAAGAACGACGATGGAGAAAAGGCGGAAAAAACACTGACGAAGCTCTTTTTCTCGGATATGGACTCGGGGCCATACGAGGTAACGATGAAGGTCGTGAGAAGCGTGACGCTCGACGGCACCGTCTATCTTGAGGCGGTGGAGTGCGTTGACGGACTTGAAATCGAGGGGGCGAGGGTATTCTCGGCGATAATGGGCTCAAGGCTTCTCTTTGTGTCGGGAACTCTCTTTTTTGCAGAAGAATACAGCGACTATAAAACCGATGCCTTCGACGGAATAAATATTCTTTTTGAAATAGAGGGAAAAAACGAAAAAATCGAGAAAATGGAGCTCGTTTATATACCCGTTTTCGACGAAAAGCTCTCGGTTTACCTTACTCCTTCCTATTCCTTCGTTTACTCTGACGGAGTGAAAAAAATATATGACGCGACGTCTGCCTCTAAACGAAACTGATAAAAAATAAAAAATCTACTTTATTTTTTTGATATAGTATGTTATACTTTTAGTGCTCGGAATTTTTTCGACATGAACCGAAAGGAAAAAACTCAAAAATGGATAAAATTTCAATAAACGGCGGAAAGCCCCTCAGCGGTGAAATCGTAATATCGGGAATGAAAAATGCGGCAGTAGCTATCCTTCTTGCCAATATTATGGTTGAGGACGAGTGTATTATAGAAAACCTTCCGAATATCAGCGACGTTAATCGCTCACTCGATATCCTCTCGGCAATGGGCGCTAAAATCACGATGCTTTCGGAGGATACCGTTAAGATAGATTCGAGGAACGTCGTTGCCTGCTCGGCTCCCGACGACCTCGTTAAGAAGATGAGAGCCTCCTACTACGTTCTCGGAGCAGAGCTTGCAAGATTCGGACGCTCGTCGGTTGCCTGCCCGGGTGGCTGCGACTTCGGCGCACGTCCCATCGACCAGCATATAAAGGGCTTCGAGGCACTCGGCGCTACCGTTTCGGTGACCGATAATCATATCGTTGCGGTAACGGGCGCAGGAGTCAAGGGTGACAGCGTGTTTATGGACGTGGTATCGGTCGGCGCTACCATAAACGTAATGCTCGCCGCAGTAAGAGCCGAGGGTCAGACGGTTATCGAGAACGCCGCAAGAGAGCCTCACATAGTTGACACCGCAAACTTCCTCAACGCTTGCGGAGCGAAGATAAGCGGTGCGGGCACCGACGTTATCAAGATTACGGGTGTACCGAAGCTTCACGGCGTTACATATGCGATAATACCCGATATGATAGAGGCGGGAACTTATATGGTGCTCGCTTCGGCAACGAGAGGCAAAATAAAGATTTCGAACGTCATTCCGAAGCACCTTGAGTCTATTTCGGCAAAGCTCGTCGAAATGGGCACGACGGTTGAGGAGGACGACGACTCGGTAACGGTAAGCCGTAACGGAGAGCTCTCTCCCATAAACGTAAAGACACAGCCCTATCCTGGCTTCCCCACAGATATGAACCCCCAGATGTGCGTCCTTATGTGCCTTGCCGACGGCAAGAGCAGAATGATAGAGGGCGTATGGAATAACCGCTTCAGGTACGTCGAGGAGCTCAAGCGTATGGGTGCGGATATTGAGGTGAACGACACCACCGCTACTATAAACGGAAATCTCTCGAGGATGCACGGGGCAAGCGTCAGAGCTATTGATCTCAGAGCAGGCGCCGCAATGGTGATTGCGGGACTTGCCTTTAAGGGACACACCGACATCGACGATATTTTCCATATTCAGCGAGGCTACGAGGACATTATCGGTAAGCTTCGCCGAGTTGGTGCAGATATTGAAATAATTTCACAGTAAAAAATAGTGAGTTCGTAACCATCCTCACTTAAATAAAAACTAAGGAGCAAAAAAATGAAAAGAACGAAAAGCCGTTTTGTTGCAGAGGGCGCTGTGATTGCCGCCCTCTACGTTATTTTAACCTATCTCTCGATGGCACTCGGGCTTGATAAAATGGCAGTACAGCTGAGATTTTCGGAGGCGCTGACGGTGCTTCCCCTCTTTACCCCCGCCGCAGTACCCGGACTCTTTATAGGATGCCTTACGGCTAATATACTGACGGGGTGCGCCCTTCCCGATATAATCTTCGGAAGCCTCGCTACCCTCACGGCTGGAATTGTAACAAGGAAGCTCCGACGCTTCCCGAGGCTCGCGACCCTTCCCCCGATTATCGCGAATACCCTCGTCGTACCCCCCATCGTCGCATACGTCTATCACGCCGAAATGGCACTTCCCCTCATTTACCTTACGGTTTTCCTCGGAGAAGCGCTTTCTGCGGGAGTTCTCGGCACACTTCTTCAAAATACTCTCAAAAAACACAGAAAACAATCTTGACATATTCCCTTTCTTGTGCTATAATTTTCGGGTACAAGATACGCAGAGATATCGAAGTGGGGACGTTTGCGAGCGCTGCCGGTGGCAGATGAAGCGAGCAATAAGGAGTGGCGCGGTCGAAATTTTGCGAAGCGAATAGCGAGCAGAAAATTTCGAGAACCGCAACAGGACATAACGGGGCGCCCCGTTCGATAAAAAATTAAATAGTACGTTTCGCTCCAAACGGAGCTTAACATATACGCAGAGATATCGAAGTGGTCATAACGGGGCTGACTCGAAATCTGTCGAAGTCCGTCGAGTTATGTAACTCGCAAGAAGTTAGCGGAACATATAGTAACATAGCGGAATTTACCGCCATTTAGCAACCAACAATTTAATGCAGTTTATAGCATTTCCCATACAGATTTCCCACTGAAAATTTTGTGTGTGAGATGTTAAAAATACACATTTGGAGTGGTATCGAAGTGGTCATAACGGGACTGACTCGAAATCAGTTGACGGGCAACCGTCCGTGGGTTCGAATCCCGCCCTCTCCGCCATTTAACGGGGTTTTTGCCAAAAGCAAGATCCTCGTTTTTCTTTTGGGAACTGCTAAAAATCTTTTGGGAACTCACTTTTTTCTAATCTAATTTTATGATATCCGAAAGTGTTTCAAGAGAAGTTTTCTTGGTTGTTAAGTCAAGATGTGCATAGGTGTTAGCAGTAGTCTTATAATCACTATGTCCTAACCATTCCTGAATGTCTTTCATTGTTACCTTGCCTTTACCTTTGTTCAGAAGTAGCGAAGCACAAGTGTGACGAAGATCATGGAAGCGTATGCTTCTCATATTGTTATCCTTGATAAGCTTGTGAAATGCATAAGTGATATAATCCGGTGTAATCAAATCTCCTTTTTCGTCAACCATAGTAGGTGATGAATGTATTTCTCAAAGAGTTCCCAATTAGTTCCCAAAAACATGCAAGATTCAATAAATTTAATATCAAGATAGAAAATAGTATTGT
>JAZQUE010000007.1:0-2669 GCA_045631145.1 Eubacteriales bacterium | reverse complement strand
GGATACATCGGCATTTTCGGTGAGGACAAGTTCAAGGTTTCCTACGACACTAACTACTGCTGCAGAGGCTGTGAAGAGGCGACAGACGAGCTGGTACTCCGAGACCTTAAAAAAATCGTCACAATGAGCGACGAGGAGCTCAATATAGCCTCTGAATACAACAAGGGGGTTATCGAAAAATACTACTCGGCGTATGCTATGGCAAAAGACTACGACGATATGTACAAGACTCTCACTCCCCTGAAGCACTACAAAACCCCTGAAATAATAATCAACGGCTATTACGGCTACGACAACATCGGTGACGACGCTCTTCTTCAGGCGATGCTTGAAAACATGAGAAGAATTTACCCTGACAAAAAAATCACGGTGCTCTCCTCAAAGCCTCGCGAAACCTCGCAAAGATATCTTGTGAGAAGTATTTACAGATACAATCTTTTCAAGATTTACCGAGAAATGAAGGGGGCAAGTCTCTTTATAAGCGGTGGCGGAAGTCTTCTTCAGGACGTGACGAGCACAAAGTCACTCGTATATTACACCGCGCTTTTAAAGCTTGCAAAAAGGCTCGGTCTCAAAACTGCGGTATATGCTAACGGCTTCGGCCCTATTACCAAGAGTAAAAACCTGAAAAAAGTAAAAGAAGTTCTCTCTCGTGCAGATTTTCTTTCGATGAGAGAGCCTGCTTCTGCAGAAGCAGTGAAAATGCTTATTGACAAGGATATTTCGGTGAGTGCCGACCCTGCCTTTTCGCTCTCGTCGGTTAATGAAAAGTGGAAAACAAGAGTTCTTCAGAAATTCGACATTGAAAAAGGCAAAAAGTATTTCGCCCTCTCCCTCAGGCTTTGGTCAAAGAACGACAAGGACATTATAAAAAAGGCGTCCGACTACTGTAAGGCTATATACGAGAAATATGGCTATCTGCCCGTTTTCGTCGCTATGCAGAGCTCGAAGGATCTCTCACTTTGTGATGAGATACGCTCTACTCTTCCGTTTAATGCGCCTATCGTTTCAAATCTGGGGGCAAAGGAGCTTATAAGCATACTTGAAGAAATGCAGTTCTCGATGGGTATGAGGCTTCATTTCCTTATATTCTCGGCGGTTGCGGGAACGCCTCCGATTGCACTTTCTTACGACCCGAAGATAAACTCGCTTATGGAATATATAGGACTTGACACCTCGATTTCCTCCTCGTCGATTGACCTTGAGAGTCTTCTCTCTATTACCGACAAGGTAATAAAAAACAAAGAAGTGCTTTCTGCCTCGGTTCGTCAAAAGACCGAAGAAATGAGGTCCCTTGCTACGGAGGATGCAAAAAAGGTACTTTCAATAAAATAATAACAAAAACACACCTTCTCGAATAGAATGTAATAACTAATTCGAAAAGGTGTGATTTTTTATGAAATGCGTTTATCTCAGTCCTTCGGTTCAACAGTTCAACGAATACGTAAACGGAGGTAACGAGGAGCAGTATATGAACCTCATTGCCGACAGTGTTGCAAAATATCTCACAGAGGATGGAATATGCTATACGAGAAACAGTCCCGATATGTCGGTTGGCGAAATAATCAATCAATCGAACAGCGGTGACTACGCTCTGCATCTTGCAATTCATTCAAACGCTGCTCCCGAGGGGCTTTACGGTGAGATAACGGGTAGTGAGGTATACTACTTCCCGACGAGCGAAAGGGCAAGTCTCCTTGCGCAGATAATCGTAAGTAACCTGAGAGAAATATATCCCGACCCCGAAAAAGTCACGGCAAGGACAACACGTTCCTTCGCCGAGCTCAGACGGACGAGAGCGCCTTCGGTGCTCGTCGAGGTAGCGTATCACGACAACGAGGATGACGCAAGCTGGATAAAGGAAAATATCGACGAGATAGGACGTGCGCTTGCAACATCGGTGAAAGAATTTCTCGACGAAATATGCGAGTGTGAGCTTGAGGACGACGAAAGAAATTTCGGCGAGGTAGTGACAATGGGAGGAAACCTCAATATGCGCTCACGCCCCGCACTTTCTGCACCCGTCATAGATTCAATACCGAATGGAACGCAGATAGAGCTTCTCGAATGTGAGGGCAAATGGTACAAGGTGCTCTATAACGGCAGGGAGGGCTACGTATTTAAGCTTTACGTTGCGGTGACAAGATAAAAAAACACCCATTAAACTTCGGTTTAATGGGTGTTTTTTTATTCTATGTAGCAATATTTAAATTTCTTTTGTTGAAAAATTCATTGTTTCAACTTTGAATTCCTTCTGAATTCTCTTATTAAGATAGTAAAAATAGCCCTCGGATAATAGAGGGCACACCAGAGGCGTGCGTAAAGCCTTTGCGAGAGGCTATCCATTTTTATTTCCTTTCCGCCTCTTACGACGGCGTCAAGGACTCCGATTATATCCTTTTCCTCTATTCCTTTTTCGGAATAGACACAGTTATCTCCTCTTATGTCGTATTTTCCGTCCTTCACCTTAACTATGCGGTGGAGAACGTATTCGCCCGTGCTCCTTTTAAAAAGAGGCACGTCGTACTTCTTTAAGGGGAGGGTGCACTTCTTTATTACTATAAGGTCGCCCGTTGCACGAATGAGGGGGTACATACTCACTCCCGAATTCGTATAGACGAACGAGCCTCTTTTTTCAAGCTCCGACTCGTAGGTTTCGCTATTCATCG
>JAZQUE010000006.1:0-3785 GCA_045631145.1 Eubacteriales bacterium | reverse complement strand
AAGAGGACCGAAGTCAATCATAGCACCGATACCGATAAAGAGAAGAAGCGGAAGGGCTTCACTCGCTTCAATAGTGGTATCAAAAAGCCATTCAATTATTCCGTTTACCTCGCCGATGCCTGCCATTTCCTGATTAAGAACACCTGAAAACGGAAGGTTGACGAGAATTGCTCCAAAGCCCATAGGAAGAAGGAGCGAGGGCTCGTATTCTTTCTTTATAGCGAGCCAGATAAGCACTGCACCTACAAGGTACATTACGCACTGTTCCCACGTAACTGCACGAATACCTTCAAGAATAAAATTCATATTTCCTCCATATAACTAAATTTAAATATTTACTTGTTGATTATACAATAGTTCGTAGTTTTTTTCAATAGATTTACAAAATTTTACATAAGAAAGCGCCTCACTTTTTTAGTGAGGCGCTTTACAGTTACATTTTCTTTCTGGGAACGTAGCTTGTATGGAGATCGTGATGCGCCTTATGACCGCCGAAGCCGTCATAGTACTCGGAGTAAAGAGTCTTAACTACGGGAGATTCGTGTGACTTTCTGAGAGCCATCGAAGCATCCTGATCGTAAAGAGCCTTTGCACGAACCGCCTTAAGATCAACGGTATCACGAACAGACTGAGGCTGGATGGGCTGACCGCCGCCGTTTACACATCCGCCGGGACATCCCATAATTTCAACGAATGTCCAATCTGCCTTACCACTCTTGATCTTATCCATAACGACCTTAGCAGCTGCTGCACCGCTTGCTACTGCGACCTTGATATCAAGACCTGCAATATTGAGAGCCGCTTCCTTGAGTCCGTCGGTTCCACGAACTGCGGTAAATTCGATATCGGTATTATCCTTGCCCGTGAGCCAGTCGTTAGCAGTACGAAGAGCTGCTTCCATAACACCGCCGGTAGCACCGAAGATGACTGCCGCACCGGTATCTTCGCCGAGAGGAGAATCAAATTCTTCGTCGGGAAGAGCCGTGAATTTAAGACCTGCTCTTTCAATCATTCTGCCAAGCTCTCTCGTGGTGATAGCGATATCAACGTCGGGAACGCCTGCGGCACTCTGATCGTCTCTTCCGATTTCAAACTTCTTCGCCGTACAAGGCATAACGGATACAGAAACGATATCCTTAGCATCAATTCCCATCTTCTCTGCGTAGTAGGTCTTTATGACCGCACCTGCCATCTGCTGAGGAGATTTACAGGTAGAAAGGTGAGAAAGGAATTCGGGATAGTAGAATTCTGCAAATTTAACCCATCCGGGCGAGCAGGAGGTAATCATAGGAAGAACTCCGCCGTTCTTAACTCTGTCGATAAGCTCGTTTGCTTCCTCGACGATAGTAAGGTCTGCGGCAAAGTCGGTGTCGAACACCTTGTCAAAGCCGAGTCTTCTGAGAGCTGCAACCATCTTACCTTCTACGTTGGTACCGATAGGCATACCGAAGCATTCGCCGAGAGTTGCACGAACCGAGGGAGCGGTCTGTACAACGACGTGCTTCTTAGGATCTGCAAGTGCCTCCCAAACCTTATCGGTATCATCCTTTTCGGTGAGAGCTGCGGTAGGACATACTGCAGTACACTGACCGCAAGAGATACAAGAGGTAGAATTGAGGTTTACGTTGAAGGGGTTGCCGATATTTGTATCTATACCTCTGTCGTTTGCACCGATGATAGAAACATACTGCTCATCACATACTGCAACGCAACGACGGCAAAGAATACACTTGTTATTGTTACGAACGAGGTGAGGTGCAGAAGTATCAAGCTCGTATTCGCGCTTGTAGCCGCCGAATGCGTCTTCATCAACGCCGTACTCACGGCAAAGCTTCTGAAGCTCACAGTTAGTTGAACGAGGGCAAGAAAGACACTTCTTGTCGTGGGTGGAAAGAATGAGTTCAAGAGTGGTCTTACGAGCCTTCTGAACCTTCTCCGAGTTAGTCTGTATCTCCATTCCTTCATTGACGGGATACACACAAGCGGTAACAAGTCCGCGTGCGCCTGTAGCTTCTACAACGCATATACGGCAAGCACCGATTTCATTTTTATCCTTCATATAGCAGAGTGTAGGGATTTCAACGCCCGCAACACGAGCCGCTTCAAGAATAGTTGATCCTTTGGGCACGCTGACAGCAATGCCATTTACTTTTACATTTACCATTTCCATTTTCAGCGTACTCCTTTCTTACTTTTTAATAATAGCCTTGAATGCACAGTTATCAATACAAGCGCCGCACTTGATACACTTAGCAGTGTCGATAACGTGAGGATTCTTAACGCTTCCGCTGATAGCATTAACGGGACAGTTGCGCATACACTTGGTACATCCCTTACACTTTTCGGGGATGATGTAGAAGGTAAGAAGCTCTTTACATACGCCTGCGGGACACTTCTTATCAACTACGTGCGCTATGTACTCGTCTCTGAAGAACTTAAGGGTAGAAAGTACGGGGTTGGGGGCTGTCTGTCCGAGACCGCAAAGCGAGTTTGCCTTGATGTAGTTACAAAGCTCTTCAAGCTTGTCGATGTCTTCGAGAGTGCCGTTACCCGTGGTAATCTTTTCGAGGATTTCAAGAAGTCTCTTGGTACCTACTCGACAAGGAGTACACTTACCGCAAGATTCATCAACGGTAAATTCAAGGAAGAATTTAGCCATATCTACCATACAAGTGTCTTCGTCCATAACGATAAGACCGCCCGAGCCCATCATACAACCCATTGCAACGAGGTTATCGTAGTCAACCTTTGTATCAATGAGGCTTGCAGGGATACATCCGCCCGAAGGACCACCCGTCTGGGCTGCCTTGAACTTCTTGCCGTTGGGAACACCGCCACCGATTTCTTCGATGATTTCGCGAAGGGTGGTACCCATAGGAATTTCGATAAGACCTGTATTTACAATCTTACCGCCGAGAGCGAATACCTTTGTACCCTTAGACTTTTCAGTACCCATAGATGCGAACCATTCGGGACCCTTGAGAATAATCAGAGGGATATTAGCAAAGGTTTCAACGTTATTTTCAACGGTAGGCTTACCGTAGAGACCCTTAACAGCAGGATACGGAGGACGAGGACGAGGCTCACCTCTGTTACCCTCGATGGAGGTCATAAGTGCAGTTTCTTCTCCACAAACGAATGCGCCTGCGCCGAGACGAATTTCAAGGTCGAAGTCAAAGCCCGAGCCGAATATATCCTTACCGAGAAGTCCGTATTCATTAGCCTGATCTATAGCCTTCTGAAGACGCTTAACTGCTATGGGGTATTCGGCACGAACGTAAACGTAACCCTTCGAAGCACCGATAGCATATCCGCAGATAGCCATAGCTTCGATAATGGAGTGGGGGTCACCTTCAAGAACCGAACGGTCCATAAATGCTCCGGGGTCACCCTCGTCGGCGTTACAAACTACGTATTTCTGATCTGCTTTATTGGGAGCGGTGAGAGCCCACTTTCTTCCTGTGGGGAAACCTCCGCCTCCTCTTCCGCGAAGTCCCGAATCGGTAACTATCTGAATAACCTGTTCGGGAGTGTATTCGGTAAGACACTTACCGAGAGCCTGATAACCGTCCATAGCTATGTACTCGTCGATCTGTTCGGGGTCGATGAGACCGCAGTTACGGAGAGCTACACGAATCTGCTTCTTGTAGAAGTCGGTTTCGTTAAGAGACTTGATTTTGAGAACGTCATTTTCAACGTCCTTATGGATAAGTCTTTCAACGGGACGACCCTTGAGGAAATGCTCCTCAACGATTTCGGGAACGTCGTCAATCGTTACCATGCTG
>JAZQUE010000005.1:0-5015 GCA_045631145.1 Eubacteriales bacterium | reverse complement strand
CAAAAAGCTGATGGCTTTGCCGTTTTGCCATATGCACGGCCCCGAGCATCACGTGATGGTCGGTTCAGCATTACTTACCGCATATAAGAACGCAGGCGGGGATATTGACCTTGTAAAAGCACTTTCCGAGATGCAGGCACGAGGCAAGAAAGTACCCGGCGGAGCTTGTGGTTTTTGGGGCGCTTGCGGTGCAGGAGTAAGTGCAGGAATGTTTGTGTCTATCGTGACAGGCTCAACTCCGCTTGCAAAAGACGAGTGGGGTTTGTCTAACAAGATGACATCCTCTGCACTTGGTGCAATCGGCGAGATTGGCGGCCCCCGTTGTTGTAAGCGTGATTCTTATATTTCCATTATCAAAGCGGTTGAGTTTGCCAAGGAACATCTCGGTGTTGAAATGGAGCTTGGCGAGGTCAAATGCGTTCATTCGACACAGAACAATCAATGTATCAAAGAGAGGTGTCCGTTCAAATGAAAAAGAAAATAGCCTTTATTTGTGTACATAATTCCTGCCGCAGTCAGATAGCGGAAGCTCTCGGAAAGCATCTGCGTGGTGAAGAGTTTGACTTTTACTCGGCAGGCACGGAAACAAAACCGCAGATCAATCAGGACGCTGTACGACTGATGAAGGAGCTTTACGGCATCGATATGGAGCTGACACAGTACAGCAAAACTATCGACAAGATACCGCTTCCCGACACAGCAATCTCAATGGGATGCGACGTTGGATGTCCTTTCATCGGTAGAGCCTTCGATGATGATTGGGGCTTGCCCGATCCTACGGGAAAGAGCGATGCGGAGTTTGTTGCGGTCATTAAGGGGATAGAAAAGAAAATTTTAGCGTTGTAATTGCGGTTTGGTGCAAAACTTAAGCTTAATATTTTGTGCAAAGAAAACGAGCCTTGAAACCCTCTTCCTGCGCCATAAAAATGTATTGACATACCGCCGAAAGTATGCTATAATCTCTCAGTACACGGAGGCATAGCTCAGCTGGTTAGAGTACTTGCTTGACATGCAAGGGGTCAGTGGTTCGATTCCACTTGTCTCCACCAGAAAAAAGCACTTGCGATAGCAAGTGCTTTTCTCAACGAAATAAATCCCTTTCGGGATTTGTGAAATGCTCTTCGTGCGTGAAATACGCCTACGGCGTGTGAAATGCCTGCGGGCGTGAGTGGATTTATTTCATTTCACAGAAAGCGTATGCTTTCTATTTCACAATTTCTGCAAGAAATTATTTCACATCAACAAAGTTGATATTTCACTAATAAAAATATTATGAAATTTATGATATGATAGTTTAAGGGAGTTGATATAATATGGCTGAATCAAAACTAAGAAATTTGTCAGTTGAGTTTTCTGTAAAAATAATAAAGTTGTGCGAAAACATTAAAGGACATTATTCTCTTACTAATCAACTCGAACGAAGCGGAACTTCCATTGGCGCAAACATCCACGAAGCAAACTATGCTCAAAGTAAAAATGATTTCATTTCTAAATTACAAATAGCTTTGAAAGAGTGTTATGAAACAGAGTATTGGTTGGAACTGTTCGTAAAATCTGAACTATTAGATAGAGATGTGGCTTTACCATAACTTCATATTTACCGATTATACCAAAATCAGTCACAACGTATTATATTTTCAGTTAGTTTTTTTCTCCCTCTTGACAAATAAAGGGAAAAGTGATATACTTCGATTACACAAAGGGGAGCTCACCAGAGTGGGCTGAGAGGGGACCTGTGCGGTCCTGACCCATGAACCTGATGCGGGTAATGCCGTCGTAGGAAACATATAAAGTTTTTTATGATTTAAAAATCGCAGAGGGTTTCCCTTTGCGATTATTTTTTTCAAAGGAGAAACTTTATGAACAAAAACCTCGTCCAGAAAATGACGACCTCCGCCATTATGGCGGCTCTTGCCGTAATTCTTACCTATATTGAGATACAGGTAGGGCCTGCGGGTGGCTCAATCAACCTCGTTATGCTTCCGATAATTCTCGTCGCCTTCCGCTATGGCACTCTGTGGGGTGTAGGCACGGGTCTCGTCGTAGGCTTCGTGAAATGCCTTATCGGAGGCGGTATCTCGTGGGGACTTCCCTCGATACTCCTCGACTACGTTCTCGCTTACGGAGCAGTAGGTCTTGCGGGAGTGGTCAGAAAAACGAAATTTGCCCTTCCTCTCGGTGCTCTTATCGGTGCGCTCGCCCGCTTCGCCGTCCATTTTATAAGCGGTGTCACCCTCTACGCCATTATGACGGATACCGAAATTGCAGGCATCACCACCTCAAATGCACCCCTTTATTCCCTCATATATAACGGGCTATATATGCTTCCCTCCACTCTCATCGTGGTAATCGTCGCCGCCCTCATTATGAAGCCCGTAAAAAGCTATTTTGAAAAACACTGACATATTTTTCACTCCTTTTCCATAAACTATGGCAAAGGAGTGAATTTTTTTGAACAATACTTTAAAAAGACTACTTATCTGTCTTGCAATTCCCCTCGGTGTAGGTGCGCTCTCCGCCTTCATTTCAATGGGAGCGATGAGCGACTTTGAGGCTCTCCGTAAGCCTCCCCTTTCGCCGCCGGGTTGGCTCTTTCCAATCGTCTGGACAATTCTCTACGCCCTGATGGGCTTCTCTCTCTTTCTCGTGACGGGTATGCCTCGCTCGGAGGACAGAGAACAGGGTATCGTTCTTTTCGCCCTTCAGCTTTTCTTCAATTTTATGTGGTCGATATTCTTTTTCAACCTTTCGCTCTACTTCTTCTCGTTCATCTGGCTGGTGGCACTCTGGGCGCTGATTATCCTTATGATACTTTCCTTCAGAAAGGTCTCTCCCCTCGCCGCATACCTGAATATTCCCTATCTTGCGTGGGTGACCTTTGCGGGATATCTAAACCTCGGTATCGCTTTACTGAACTAAGCTATTTTTTGTGCTGTAACTCTTGCTTTCTCGAGTGTCTCTTAAAGTGACTTTCCATAAAGAGACACAAAACCAGAAGTCCTTCGAATATAACGAGCCACAAAACAAAATAAAATACCTGCATTTTCTTTACCTCCTTCTTGTTTGTGTCTACATTATAACAGAAGCAGTGTCCGATAAAACGGACTTCGATTTTTTCATATTTTAGTATTGATTTCCTTTAAGGTTTGTGCTAAAATATGCGGAAGAGGTGAAAAAAATGAAAGACTTAAAGATAACCGACGTAAGAATAAACCCCGGAGATGCGGGATACCTCATCGACGACGGAAAATGCACCATTCTTTTCGACACGGGCTTCGGCTTTACGGGGAAAGCGATGGCGGAAAAAATAAAAAAAGAGCTCGGAGACAGAGCTCTTGACTATATATTCTTAACTCACTCTCACTACGACCACGTTCTCGGTACGCCACATATATTGAGGCTCTACCCCGACGCCGTAGTAGTGGCGGGAGAATACGCCGCAAAGATATTCGAAAAGCCCTCGGCAAAGGCTTTGATGAGCAAGCTTGACCACGATGCCGCCCTTGAATCGGGTATTACCGACTACGAAGACTTAACGGAAGAATTAAAGGTGGACGTAACGGTCGGAGAGGGCGACGTTATAACGGCGGGCGAGCACGAATTCGAGGTAATTGCGCTCCCCGGTCACACGAGATGCTCGATAGCCTTCTACTGCCGTAAAATGAAGCTTCTCCTCGGATGTGAGACGATGGGCGTCTACAACGGCGAGGACGACGTTCTCCCCTTCTATCTCGTAAGCTACGAGATGACGCTGAACTCGATAAAGAAGGCACAACAGCTTGAAATTGACAATATACTCGTTCCACACGTAGGATATCTTACGAAGGAGGAGACCGAGTTCTACCTCGAAAGAGGCTACACGAACGCCGTAGAGATTGCCGAGGAGATTAAAGAAAAGCTCAGGGCTGGCGAAAAGAGTGAGGAAATCTTCGAGGAATTCAAGAAGCGCTTTTACAGAGGAAAGATGGTAGAGATGTATCCCCTTCAGGCGATGATACTCAATACTCACATACTAATCGACGTAATAAAGCGAGAGCTCACTCCCGAGCTATTGTAAAAAACAAGGCTTTGACCAACGGTCAAAGCCTTGTTTTCATAAGAAGAATAAAGTCAAAATAAACTTTATTATTTCGAGAATTGAGAAGTACATTATTCCTTACCTCCGTCTATTTTTCTTGCGCTCGTTCTGCCCTCGGGCTCGATTTCTCCTGCCTTTGTGAGAGCGATTTTAGTAAGAAGGGGACCAACGAGCTCATAGACGAGAACTGCAAAGAGAGTTATATTTGCGACAACCATACCTTCGGCTCCAAGCGTTTCCGCCTTGATAGCCATACCGAGCGCAACGCCCGCCTGAGGTAGAAGGGTAACACCAAGATATTTTACGATTTGACTGTCACAGCCAACCGATTTTGCACTTACGAACGCTCCGCTATACTTACCGAGAGAGCGAGCGAGGATATACACAACTCCGACGATAACTATGGCAAGGTCGGTGAAAACGCGAAGCTCAAGCTCTGCACCGCTTATAACGAAGAAAAGAATATATAAGGGAGCCGTCCAACGGTCAAGTCTGTCCATAAGCTCCTCCGAGAAATCGCAGAAGTTGCAGAACATCGTTCCGAGCATCATACAGACGAGAAGTGACGAGAAGGCGATGTGTATTCCGAATACCTCGAACTTCAGCATAGAAAGTCCAACCGTAAGAAGCACGAAGGCAACCGACATCGAAAGTCGCTTTGAGCGTGAATGGAAGAACCTTTCGAAGAAGGTGAAAAGAAGTCCCATAACAAGCCCGAGGAGAAGAGAAAGAACCACCTCGATAATGGGCTCAAGAACTACCGAAATGACGTCAACCTTGCCCGAAATAAGAGCCTTTGCAACTCCGAAGGAGGTTGCAAAAAGCATAAGTCCGACGGCGTCGTCAAGTGCGACGATGGGGAGAAGAAGGTCGGTGAGGGGGCCCTTCGCCTTATACTGTCTTACGACCATAAGAGTTGCGGCGGGAGCCCTTGCCG
>JAZQUE010000004.1:0-1870 GCA_045631145.1 Eubacteriales bacterium | reverse complement strand
ATTTTCTCGAGGGTATCGCCGAGAAATTCGGTATGGTCGAGACCTATATTCGTGATTACGGCGACCTCGGGCGGTTCTATTACGTTAGTCGAGTCGAGCTCTCCTCCCATACCGACCTCAAGCACAACTACGTCGCAATTCTTACGGTAAAAGTATTCAAACGCAATACAGGTAACGAGCTCGAACTCGGTAGGAGTATCGCGCATACTCTCGGCAAGAGGCTTTACAAATTCAGTGACCTCGACAAGCTCTCCCTCCGAGATATTCCCGCCGTTAACTCTCATTCGCTCGTTAAATGTGAAGATATAGGGCGACGTATAAAGTCCCGTTATATAGCCTGCTTTTTCAAGAATACTTGCCGTCATAGCGGCGGTTGAGCCTTTGCCGTTAGTGCCTGCGATATGAACGAATTTTAGCTTTTTTTCGGGGTTACCCATAAGAGAAAGAAGCTCTCTCGTTCTTTCAAGCCCCGGACGGCTACCCTTCCAAGAGACAGAGTGTATATAATTTATCGCTTCCTCGTAAGTCAAAGCTACCTCCAATTAAATATGCTCTTCAGGTTACTGTTCTTATATAAAAGGCATATGAGTGTTACCTCGACCGTCGTTATAGCGGCGTAGAGGGGAATTCTCCAGAGCACCGCTATGCCGTAGAACTGATAAAGTCCTATCGACTTAATCACGACCGAGCCGACGAGGTGAGCTAAGACGCCCGAGAGAACAAGCTGAAGATAGCCCTTCTTTTTCACGACAAATCTCGGAACGACGCCCGCCACTGCACCGACAGCCGCCGCGCCGAGCGTTACGATAATGTTCGGTGGGTAAATCTGCGCAGACAGAAGATAGCTTATAAGGTCGGTGGCAATTCCGACGAGCGCGCCGACGAGAGGTCCGAAGATCACGCCCGACAGAATAATCGGCAGATTTTCAAAGGTTACTCTGAAAAGTCCGCCCCCGAAGTTCATAAAATTTTTGCTGAAAATTCCTATAATCACGCTCATCGCTATAAGAAGCGCCGAGGCGGTTATTTTTCTTGCAGTGAATTTTTCGTCCATAAAAATACCTCCTTTATGGAGCATTAAGATAATACGCTACCATTAAAGGAGGCAAAAAAGTCTCTTTAACTGTAGCAGCGGGATGCGAGCTAAACTACCGCAGGCGTACCCTTCGTCAAATCGGCAACTCCCCGTCCGATAAGCACTTTACGCAGTTAACTCTACTCTGCAAGTGATACTATATCACAAGTTAAATTATTTGTCAATATAAGGCTCGTTATGAAATAAAATCGTTCTTCGTCGTGCGCATTACGACAAGAGTTTTGGTGTTGCTGACACCGCTTATGCTCTTAACGAAGTTTAAAAGCTGCTCGAGTGATTTGCTCGAAGAGGTAACGCCCTTTATCATATAGTCGTAATCGCCCGTAACGTAGTGACACTCGACGATTTCCTCGTTTTCGGCAACCGCCGTGCGAAAGCCCTCGTCAAACTTCGGATGCTCAAGCCTTACCGAGATAAAGACGGTTATACCCTTGCCTATCTTCTCGTTATCTATAACCGTAGTGTATTTTACAATTATATCCGAGTTCTCAAGCTTCTTTATTCTTTCAAGCACCGCCGACGTTGAAAGATTAACCCTCTCTCCTATTGTCGTTGCGTTCATACGGCTGTTTTCCTTGAGGCACTCTATGATTTTAAAATCTAAGCTATCCATTTTTGTTACCGCTTTCATTTTTGTTTTTTACTATTATACCACTAAAAACGAAAAAAGCAAGAAAAAGCTTCAGTAAACCGAAGCTTTTCTCACTTTTTTGGCATCTGTCAAATTAAACTTAACAAAAATACTTGAGAGGTATCTTGAATACGCATTTTTTC
>JAZQUE010000003.1:0-6164 GCA_045631145.1 Eubacteriales bacterium | reverse complement strand
AAACCGAAGCCCTTACGACTCACTACACCCTCACACATTGTTCGGGTTTCGTTCTCTGTATGGCTTGAATTTTTGCTCGATTCGCTAATTCGCTACTCGGCAAAAATTCTCCGCACAGGCGTACAAAGGTACGGCAGAGGCGAGGTTTGTTCATAGCCAAAAACATATATTCCTCTAAAAGAAAACTCATTATTGAGTTTTCTTCCTTTTCTTTGTCGCAAATTTCAAAAGTCAAACCGTTTTTATTTATTCTTGTTTTTGGCGGTCTGGACTTTTTTTACATCTCCAATTAGTATGCGTAATACTGAAGCATAGAGAAGATAGAGGATATGTACCACTTGTTGCCAATCTTAACAACGATCATTTCCTGCTCCTCTGTGTCTTCGTCGTCGCGTCCCTTGATGGTAGCTTCGATTTCAACCTCGAGTGCCTTCTTTACGCTCTTCTTTGCGATACCGTAGTTATCCTTGAGGGTATCCTTGAGCTCGTCGAGGTCGTCCTCATCAAGCTCTTCCTTATCGAGAACCTTCCACTTAACCTTGAGGTTCTTGCCGTACTCGTCCTCAAGCTCCTCGAGCTCTGCTTCGAAGGAGTCCTCAAGCTCGTCCTTGATATCCTTGAGCTTAACGTCGTATTCTTCCTCAAGCTCTTCCCAGAGGTCTTCGGGAGCGAGGTCGTCGAGCTTATCAACGTCACCCTTGATGGTGAAGTCGAAGAAGTTGTCGATAGCCTTCTTGTATCCGCCGCCACCGAGGAGGGAGGCGAGAAGCGAGATAACAACGATTGCCACAACCACCGCACCTGCGAGGATAGCAACGTTCTTCTTGTTGAGGCTCTTTGCCTTGTTCACTATTTCGTTTACCTTGGGGTTTACTGCAGCAGCGGGAGCGTCGGGGTTCTTTGCTCCGCAGTATGCGCAGTTAGAAGCGTTTTCTTCAAAGGGTTTTCCGCATTTGGGACAGAATGCCATATGTTTTTTCCTCCTGAAAATATTAAATTTCTGTGACTTAATTGTACCATTTTATTCTCTGTTTGTCAACATCTTTTTACCTTTTGCGACAACTAAAATGAAAGAAAGAATTATAAGGACTGTCGAGTAGCAGAGTGCCTTCGGGTAAAGAGAGAGGTCGGTGAAGGAGTACAGATAATAATATGTCGGGAATAGCGCCTGTATGACGGGGAAGGAAGAAATATTGAGAAATATCGGAGAGGTGAGAAGGGCGGATAGGGCGACGGTGGGAATAACGGTTGCGAAAAGCCCGATATCCGAAAAGAGGGAGGCGAGGAAAAGGGAAAGAGCGAGGGATGTGATAGCGAGCACCACGAGAGATAACGCTTCGGCGAAAAGCCCCTCCCACAGTCCGATAAGCCGTAGCGAGAGAAGATAGACCGCACCCGTCGGGAGAATGCCCGAAAAAATCGAATAAATGTATAGTACGAGCCGTCTCTTCTCGGTGGTGAGTGCGAAAAGCCCACGCCTCTCGTCGTCGAGAGTGAAGAGCGCCGAGGCGAGTGCCGAGAGGGTGACGAGGAGAGCGAGTATTCCTCTCATCGCCGAAAGAGAGACGTTTTTCACGTCTTCGGTTTCCCTTTCGTTCTTGTCAATAGCGACGACGCGCACGACGTCGTCGGAGAGCTTTTTATAGGAGTAGTAGTCCTTCACTTCACTCTCGGTGAGGAGCTTTATTTCGCTCACGTAGTCCTCGAAAATGAGAGGGGAGAGATAGGGATAAACGAAGCAGAAAAGCTTCTCACGAATGAGCCCCATCGCCTCGTTTTCCTCCCTCGTGTAGACCTTGACCGCAGGCTCACCGCTTTTCACGAAGTCGCGAAGGCTTTCTTCAAAATCGCCCTCGAACACCCACATAGCGTCGAGCCCCCCTTCCTTCAGAATATCGGGGTCGTTTTCGACGGGAGTGAACCTTAAGACACCGCTATCCTCAAAGGAGTCGAAAAGCTCGGTAAGAGCTTCATCGGGCTCGGAGTCTGCGGTGTAGCCGATTTTAAAGAGAGTCGTGTCCTTCGACGAGACGAGTCTCAGTGAGAGCGCAAGAAGGGGGATAAGAAGGAGAAGGAGAAGGAAGGCGGGGTGCTTGAGGTTTCGCTTAAAAAAGAGATAAAACCACATTATAAGCCACCTCTTTTCAAGCGCCTGAGCCTTACTGCCGCCGAAAGAGCGAGAAGGGCGAGAAGATAGAGAAGGAGGGTGTGTACGCCTTCCCCGACGCTCTTTATCGCAACGGCGGTGGGAAGATATTTCGAGACGTTTATAATACTGTCGGGGAAAAGATAAGAGGGATAAAAGTAGCCCGAAAGGTAGGCAAGGGTAAAGGATGAAAAGAACTGAAGAAGAATACCCGCCACCACCGAGGTCGATATCTCATAGATGAAAAACTGAAGGGCAGAAAGGAGAAGAATAGCGGGAAGCGTCCTCGGAAGGAGAGAGAGGTCGAAAGCTACCCCGATATCGAAAAGAGGGAGTAATACTACGATAAGGAGCATTACCGCCGAGGAGAGCGCTAAAATGAAAAGTGCGAGCGCACACCATTCGAGAAGAACCTGAACGGCGGGAGAAATTCCCCTCGACGAGAGAAGTCGTGAGAGGGAGAGGTCTCGCTTTACGAGATAGGGGGCAAGGCATATTCCGAGGGTGAGAGCGAAAATGAGAAGGGCAGAGACGGTGTAGCTTTCAAGTGTCGAGAGGGAATTTAAGTCCCCCGTCTCGCTTTCCTCGAAAAGCTTCTCACGCTCGAGTATTGTGCCGACGAGGCGGAAGGAGAGCTTTTCTGTCTCCTCTGTAAGTCTGTCGCGAAGCCCCTCGTCCCGCAGTAGCTGTCTCATGCCGTAGACTGCCCTCTGACTTTCGGTAAGGAGCACCGAAACGCTCGAAACTATTTCACCCGTAAGCATATGTGAAAGCGCCGACGGCTTCTTTAAAAGATAGTAGGAGAAGGGCACGTTCTTGCCCTTCATCGCCGACGATATGAAGTCGTCGGGAATTACGGCGTAGCCCTGAAGCTCGTCGTCGAGAAGCATCTCTTTTGCTTCGTCTTCCTCGAGGAATAGGGCGTCGAGCTCCTCGGTTTCAGAAAGGAGAGCCGCCGCCATTCTGACGTAGGTGTCCTCGGTGTTGCCGACAAGCCCTATCGTCCGCACGTTCTCCTCCTTGTTTCCAAAGTAGGATACGAGGGCACCCGCTCCGAAAAGAAGGAGCGCCGATATTACGGCGAGAAGTGTCGGGAGAGCCGTCGTGAGCCTTTTGAGCGAAAGAAGGAAGTATCTTTTCATACCGTCAGCACCCTTTCGATAGGAACGCTTCGGTCGTAAAGCTCGGTCTTGCCGTTTTTCAGTATGTAAATTCTGTCGCAGATTTCAAGCTCCGAGAGGTCGTGGGTGGCGAGAATGACCGTACCGCCCGCCTCCTTGAAGCTTAAAAGATAGCGCTTTATTTTCTCTCGGCAGATTATATCGAGTGCCGCCGAGGGCTCGTCGAGAAAGAGAATTTTCGGCGAGTGCGCTACCGCAAGGGCGATGGAGAGCCTCTTTTTCATACCGCCCGACATTTTTTTGACGGGGGTAGAGATAAACCCGTCGATGCCGAGCATACGAATTACCTCGCACTGAAGCTCACTCTTTTTGTAGTAGAGCGAGAGATTGTCTCTTGCCGAGAGCTCCTCGAAAAGAGGGGGCGACTGCGGTACGAAGCCGACGAGAGCACGCCTTTTGCGAGGGCTTTTAAATAGGCTCTCCCCCGCAAAAAGAAAGTCTCCGCCGTCACGCTTTAGTATACCCGAGAGCACCGAAAAGAGAGTGGACTTTCCGCTTCCGTTGCCACCCACGATGCCCACAATCTCGCCGAAGTCGGCGGTGATGGATACCCCGTCAAGCACAGTTTTTTTTCTGAAGCTTTTTTTAACGTTCTTTATTTCTATCATAAATTTCCTTTTAACAAAAGGGTGCTTTCGCGCACCTGCTGTAGAGCAGGTGCGCAGCGATATAAATCCCTTGCGTGATTTGCGATATACGCTATTGCGTGCGATATATCTGCGATGCGAGATGCCCTTCGGGCGTGAGATATGCCATATGCAAGGGAGTTATATCATATCGCAACCGAGTAACTCGAGGTTATATCGCATTTGAGCGAAAGCGAAAATATATCGCGTTTGCGAAAGCAAACATATCGCCAAGCAAAAAGCCTTTGTAGGCACAAACGCAATGCTTGTCAAGAAAAAAAGGATGGAGAAATTTTACGTTCTCTATCCTTTTCTTGCTTGATAGGTTTACTGCTCTATCGCAAGCACACCTTCCGACGAACTCTTTTTGTTATTCTTCTGTAGTTACTTCCGTAGTTTCGGTTTTAGTGTCCTCTTCTGCGGGCTCAACCTCAACCGAGTTTTCCAAGATAAAATCAAAGATTTTATCGCTGATAAGGCTCTTCCAAACCTCATCCGTACCATATTGCGCCTCGATGCCCGCTCCATCGGTATCGTAAAGCTCTGCAAGCTCAAGAAGATATTCATCGTAATCTGCCTTTGTAATCTTCTCTAAAATGCCCTCGTTCTTTGCAATAGAATAAACGATAAGCTCCTGCGTTACAAAATACTGGGCGTTAGTATCGGCATACTTATAAAATTCTTGTTCAGTGCTTCCTGCAAGCTCGGTTATAAAGGTCTTGAGGTCAACACCGTAAGTCTCCGCAAGTCCTTCATAATAGCCAACGTAATCGTTATAATAAAAATCGTATTCATCCTTGGGATAATCTTTTATAACTACGTTGTCGTATATCTTTCCGAATGCTTCGTCAATTTTCGCAGATTTTGCTTCGTCTGCTTTTGCCTCAACAAGCTCCTCAGTTACAAAGGCAAGATATTCTTCAACCGTCGTGAACTCTGAATTAACCTTTATAAAATCAAGATTGAACTCAGGTAAAACCTTAGTTTTCACCGACTTCATAGTGATTTCAAAAACTGCGTCCTTGCCGCCGAGCTCTTCGCTATATCCTTCAGGGAAGGTTACATTGATATTAAACGATTCACCTGCCTTATGACCTACTAAAGCTTCCTCAAAGCCGTCAATGAAGCCTGCTTCGCCGAGAACCATTTCGTAATCGGTAGCTTCGCCGCCGCTGAAATACTCACCGTCAACAGAGCCTTTAAAATCTATAACAAGAGTATCTCCGTTTTCTGCACCTCTGTCGGTAACGTCAACAAGAGTACCCGCTTCGTCGAGCTTGGTATAAATCGCGTCGTTAAGATCCTCGTCAGTTACGGTCGTATCAACCTTCGTAACCTCAACTCCTACGTAATCGTCTCTTGTGATTTCAATATAGGAAGTAAGGTCATACTGATAAGGAACGTCAAAATAATTCGTTATTTCACCTTTTAAAGTATTCTGCTCATTCGCAGGATCCTTGGGGCAAGAAGCAAGTAGGAACGCACACAAAATTACAGAGAGTAAAGCAATTAGAATTCTTTTCATAATTTAAACCTCTTTAAAAATATTGATAAACAAGTATAACATAAAAGACAAAAAAAGCCAACAAATATTTAAAAACTACACAATAAATTTACAATTAAATTCTTTTGGAAATCATATCCGAATATTGACGTCTGAATGATTCAAAGGTTCCGTTATCAAGATGATAGCGAATTTTTTCCATTAAATTATTATAGAAATAAATATTGTGAGTTACAGCAAGACGATATCCGAGCATTTCCTTCGCTTTTAATAAATGACGAACATATGAGCGAGAATAGTTTTTGCAAACGGGACAGTCACATTCACTGTCAATAGGAGAATCGTCGCGCTCATACTTCTTATTCATCAAGTTGATTACGCCCTTCCACGTACAAATATTACCGTGCCTTGCGTTACGGCTGGGCATAACACAATCAAAGAAATCAACGCCTCTGGCAACACCTTCAATGATATTCGAGCACGTTCCAACTCCCATAAGATATCTCGGCTTATTTTTCGGCATAAAGGGCTCTACCGCCACAATGATTCTGTACATATCCTCGGTTTCCTCACCTACCGCAAGCCCGCCGATAGCGTATCCGGGTAAATCGAGCTCTGAAATCTCTTTCATATGCTCTATCCTAAGATCCTCATATGTGCCTCCTTGATTAATGCCGAAAAGCATTTGGTGGGGGTTTATGGTTCTT
>JAZQUE010000002.1:0-10432 GCA_045631145.1 Eubacteriales bacterium | reverse complement strand
CCCCTGACTCGTAGGAGATAGGAAAAAATGCTTCAGAATGGACAAACCGAAGCCCGTCGGCGTACAAAGGTACGGCAGAGGCGAGGTTTGTTCATAGTCAAAAACATATAATTTTTTTAAGAAAACTCATTTATGAGTTTTTTCCTTGTAATATGTCTACGTTTAATTTAGTAAACTGCTTCATATTACTTATTTTTCTTGTTTTTGACGGTCTGGACTTTTTTTACATCTCCTTTTTTTCGATGTTTTTTTCGGTTGACAATACCCCCAAAAAGTGTTATAATGTTTTACAATGGGTTTTAATATACATTTGAGAGATTTTAAGGGGTGATTACTATAAAGAGGAAAATAACGGTTGTGACAATTCTCGTCATACTTCTTCTTTTGGTTCTCTTTTTCGCCATTTGGCAAAGGGACAATATCGAGGCGTTTTTCATCGGTATCACGAGTACCGAGGAAAAGCTCACCGAAAAGCGAGAAGAAAACGATAAGATAATCACCGATACGCTTGAAAAATATCCCGAAATTACGGTCAGAGACCTGACGGAAGAGGAAAAGAAGGCGCTCGCCGAGGGAAAGATTACTCACGAGGACACCCTCCTTCTTCTGCAAGGAAAGGTTACTCTTGAAGAGCTCTTGAAGGTGCCCGAGCCCGAGCATGAGCCCGAGGTAACGCCCGAGCCTGAACCCGAACCGGAGTTCGAGCCTGAACCTGAGCCTGAGCCCGAGCCGCCGACGGTAGTACCCCCCGCCGAGCCCGAGGTAAATGCGGATACGAGGATAGCAGAGCTTGTTGCCGAGATGTACGTCTTAAAGGCAGACTTCACCTCCAAGCTCAAAAATCTTGAAAACACGACGCTTAAGGACTATGCGGCGATTTCCCCCGAGGAAAAGACGGCGGAGGTCAAGGCGGATATGATGACAAAGGTTCTCGACACCGTTGCGCAGATGGAGAAGGAATGTGACAAGGCGGTTGCGGCGGTGCTTGCCGAGCTGAAGACGCTTCTTACCGAGAGCGGAAAGGACTTGTCGCTTGTGACTTCGATAGAGACGGCGTATAAAAACGAGAAAACGATAACCAAAGCAGAGTATATCAACACTTACTTTAAATAGATCGAAAGGTGGCAAAATTAATGAAGAGGTATTTAAAGATATCATATCTTTTTCTGGCGATGACGGTCCTTCTGTCGTTTGTCGCTCTTGCTTTTGACCTTAGAGGCTTTAAAGACTACGACGAGAAGCATTGGGCGAACACCGCGCTTTCAGAGGCGGTGGACAACGGACTTATAAAGGGCTACGAGGATAACACTATCCGAGCCGACAAGGAAATGACGAGAGCCGAAATGGCGACTATCGTCAACCGAGCCTTCGGAGCGGAGGTCAAGGCGGACGTTTCCCATTTCGCAGACCTTAAAACGACCGATTGGTTCTACGACGAAATTGCGAAGGCTGTACGTATGCAGACCTTTGGCGGAACGGGGTCGGGCATCGAGGCGACGAGATGCATCTACCGTGAGGAAGCGATGACGGTAATTGCCAGAGCCTTAGTGCTTGAGGACGGCTCCGACGAGGTTCTTTCGAAGTTCTCGGACGGAAATACCGTTTCGGCTTGGGCAAAGGGACCCGTTGCAGTGCTCGTTTCGAAGGGCTACGTCAACGGCACCAATATGAACCTTATTGAGCCTCGCTCGTACGTCACCAGAGCGCAGTTTGCCCAGATTATGTATAACATTTTCAGCGACTACATACAGACCTCGGGAACTTTCAGCGTTAACGCCGAGCGTTCTCTTATGATAAACGTTCCGAACGTTACCCTTCGTGACTGTACCGTCAAGGGCGACCTCGTGCTTGGCGACGGCGTAGGACGCGGATACATAAACGTCACTAACGTCAAGGTAACGGGAAGAATTCTCATCAGAGGCGGCGACAAGGTCAACTTCAAGAACGTGACGGCAGGGGAGGGCATCGTCGTTAAGAACGTTAACGGCACGGTTAACTTCCAGAACTACGAGACCGAAGCTATTTTCAAGGGAATAAAGACCTTTACCCCCGTAACCTACCTTCAGAAGACTCCTTACGTTCCCTCTACCCCCAGCGGCCCCTCGACGACCTACTATACAGTTATCTTCTATAACGGCGACGGTTCGATTATGAAGACGCAGACTGTTGCGTCGGGCTTGTCGGCGACTGCACCTGCCGAGACACCCACGAAGGCAGAGGACAATGAATACACCTACACCTTTGCAGGCTGGGATACCGACTTTGAGGTTGTAAACTCTAACCTTGAAGTTAAGCCTAAATTCAATAATATCGATAAAATTTACACCATTACTCTTACCTATGGCGACGGCACGACGGGTACGATGCCCTCGACTATCGAGGTCAAGTGGAACAACCTTCTCGTTGACTTTCTTCCCGACGAAAACGATATCCAGAACGGAAACAAGATTTTCGATGGCTGGTATAACGGAAGTGAAAAGATAGACACCGAAAAGTATTCGGATATCGCACCCTCGCTTGCACTTACTGCGAAGTGGACGGATAAGTTCACAGTTATCTTCTATAACGGCGACGGCACAGTAATGAAGACCGAGCACGTTGCACCCGGCGGAAGCGCAACCGAACCTGCCGAGACACCCACGAAGGCAGAGGACAATGAATACACCTACACCTTTGCAGGCTGGGATACCGACGGAGACGAAATAAAGGACGAGGGCTACAAGAGCGTTTCCTCGAATCTCGACGTCAAGCCCATATTCGGCAAGACGGAAAAGACTTATACAATTCACGTTAACTACGTTTACAGCGTGTTATTCGAGAACACGGCTGCAAGAGTAGAAAATATTACCGTAAAATATAATCAGCTTATAAAGCCCGAGCTTCCTTACTCAGGTTTCTCTATTGCTCAACACACAGTTCCCTCCAAAGACTTTGACGGCTGGATGGCAGGTGCTACTCTTATCGATGACACAACCACCTATGCTGATATTAAGGGGACAATAGAAATTACAGCGAACTGGGTAGACGTTTTCAAGGTAATCTTCTATAACGGAGACGGCTCTGTACTTGAAACACAGACAGTAAGAAAGGGCGAGTCCGCAACAAACCCCACCGAAACTCCAACCAAAGCCACCGACAATGAGTTCAGGTACACCTTCAATGGTAAGTGGGACTCCGATGGCGACGAGGTTGCAGACGAAGGCTACCTGAACGTAACAAGTAATATGACGGTTAAGCCTTTGTTCGACACAGAAGACGTAATTTACACCATCACCCTCAATTACGGTGATGGCACGACGGGTACGATGCCCTCGACTATCGACGTTAAGTGGAACGACACACTCGCAGACAAGCTTCCCGACGAAAACGATATTCAGAACGGAAACAAGATTTTCGACGGCTGGTATAACGGAAGTGAAAAGATAGACACCGAAAAGTATTCGGATATCGCACCCTCGCTTGCACTTACTGCGAAGTGGACGGACACCTACACCGTAATCTTCTACGGATGGGACGATGACAAAAGAGAGTTTAAGGAAATAGGCAGGGAATCAAACCTCAAGGCAGGAGATACCGTTTCGGCGCTTCCCACCTACATTGAGAAGCAGTACGGCTACAAGACGGGCGGCGGCGCAACACACGACGCTACAAACGACGTATATAGCGAGCCCTACGTTCACGAAATTCTCAGCACCTGGTCTTATAAGGACGCAGGCGAGCTTGAGGAATTCACTCTCGAAACCGAGGTATACTCCGACCTCGACGTATATCCCGCCTTCAAGAGAATAAGACTCGACGTATTCATCAAGAGATACGAAGGTACGGTCAAGGGAGAATTCGCCTTCGTCGGCTACTACGACAATTCGAGAATAGTAGACTCCCTCAAGGACCTTATGTGGAATAATAAGACTCTCGTACTCAATCTCGTCGAGGCAACCGGCGGAGAAGAAAAGCTTCTTCAGAAGCTCCACGAAAAGGGACTTATTGATACTAACCGCAAGATTTATAATCAGGACGCAAGAATCAAGCTCGTAACTCTTATCGGTGACGAAAACCTTGACGATTTCGTCAAGACCGAAGCCGAAAAGAACGTAACCGAGGACAATATGACCGCCTTCCTCCGCGATTATATTCACGATAATCCCGACGAGGCGACCGAGCTTCTCCTCGACTTCTTACATCTTGCGACTCAGGACGATATAGATACCATCTTCAAGCCTGCGGTCAAGACCTTCCTTGAAAAAGACCCGCACCTTCTTGAAGAAGAATTAAGAATCTACATCGACAGTCTTACAAACGATGACATAAAGGAGCTTATCAAGAGCGAGACCGATATTGTAAAGCAGTTCATCAAGGACAACCCCGACCTTGTTGAAAGCTACGTTAATAACACGAGCGACGAGCAGATAAGAACCTTTATCAGCGATAATAAGGACACTCTCAGAAGTGAGATAGACACCTTCCTCACCGACGACTTCATCGAAGCCCAGCTCAGAGCATATATTGCAGAAGAGTATACGAAGGGTAACTACACCGCACTCAACGAGCTTCTCGGAGTAGACAAGGGTCTCTATTCGAGCACGATGAAGGTAAGCCACGCAACGATAGTTCAGAACTTCGAGGCGGTATTTAGTGCAAACAAGAATAACATCGTATCGAAGCTTTGGGAGGACAAGAGCTATATTGAAACACTTCTTCTCGGCGACCTCTATGTGAACGTCGTCGTGAGCGAGGTAATGGCAGAGCTCGACCGACTCATTTCGGCAGGCGACTACAGCTCCTTCAACGCCCTTATCGACAAGGTAGATACAAGCGTTTCGGACATCGACGCCTCAAGCGCATATCTCTATCACAGCGGTGACGCAGGGCTTGGAATCGCTCCCTTGAGAGGCGAGATAGAGAGCACCTTGAAGTCGTTTACGGCAGGCTCGACCGAGCGCAGAACGATAGTTAACGAAATTATGTCGAAGGTAACGAAGTCGGATATTGAGACTTACGTAAGCGTTACCTATGCAAAGAACTATGTAAACGGACTTTACGCCGACGGCAACTACACCGCACTCAACGCCTTCTTCGGAACGGCAAGCGGTATCTACTCGGCAGATATGTCACTCCTCGGAGGCTACGACACCGTAACGAATACTATCGTTACTACCGTTAAGGGTGACGCCGTCCTCAAGGGTGAGGTTATAGACTTCATCTACGGCAACGAAGTTTACTTCGGCAAGGCACTCGACAAGGCACTTGCAGACCCCGACTTCGTTGAAAAGGCAGTCGAAAAGGCAGTCGATAACGACGTCTTCCTCACGAGCATAATGAACACCTCGGTCGCAAGCGATGCTATCGACGAAATCATCGCAACGAGATACGACGATAGCCCCAACGACTTCGAAGAAGCGGTTGACAGCGTTATTACGACGATGACGAAGGCGGAAAATAAGGATGCAACCATCGACAAGATTATGGGTATCCTCTTTGACGGCAGTCACGGCGACCAGCTTGACCGTGCGGTTGACATTGTCGTTCACGACATTGCGAATTCCACCGACTCGAACGTTCTTTCTCTCATTGAAGAATTCTCGGGAGACGTTATACTTTATCTTGAAAAGCATCCCGACAAGAAAGAGATTCTCGTTGAATTGGTAGTTGAGGAGCTTTACAGCGACACCATCGACCTCTTTACGAAACAGCTTCGAGAGGAAGAGAAGTTCACCGTTCACGATAGCTTCTCGTCGCTTATCGCTATGGCGATGTACAACAAGTATAACGGTATGACCCTTGAAGGCTTTATGGAGGAAGTAAATCTTCCCGAAAGCTTCGATAAGGTTCTCTCGAACGAAGCTATAAAGGATATACTTGAAAACCTCTATAACAAGGCGCTTCAACCCTACCTTGCACAGCTTAAAGACGCTCACGACAATTACGAAAGCGACCCCGACAACGCAAAGGGCACGTATGAGGTAGACACCTTCGTTACCGTTAAGGTTGACCCGATAGACGACCTCGTTAATCCTCTTTACGACGAGTTCAGAAGAATTCTCGACGAGAAGATTGATGACAAGCACGTTTATGCCGACAACCCCTACGCAGTAGAGCTTGTAAACCTTCTCGCTCCCGAATACCTTCTTAATAAGATGGCGGCAGGCTACGACGAGGAGATTTACAGCGGATACACGATTCCTACGGCAGAGGAGCTTTACACACTCGTCTACACCGTCGCAGTTCTTGCAGACGACGCAGGCAAGTGGTATCTCGAAAGAATCGACAAGGATAAGGTAGATGCGGTAATCGACAGACTTGAGGACAATATCCTTGAATACGTAAACTGCATTATCGGCTTCGTAAACGAGTATAGCGAAAGCGGAGAAATACCGAACCTTGACTCTCTTCCCGACAGTAAGCTCGACGAGCTTCTCGAGAAGTACGACATTCAGGGCATCATCGACCGCAACGAAAAGATTCAGGCGATAATCGAAAAGATTACGGCAAACGAAAAGTTCAACACCGTTATTGATAAGTTCGTAAATTCGAAGCTCAACCGTCCCCTTACGGGCGAGGACTACGACAAGGCGAAGAGTGTACTCGACTTCTTCTTCAGAAACTACAATAACGACGACTGGAACCTCGACGAAGTTTTCGATAAGCTTCTCATCAAGGAAATATTTGACAAGGTCAGAGTAGACGGCGACACCTACGAAATCGAGTTCAGGGAAAACACCGCAACTCTTACCCGAGATATGTTTATCGATGGAATCACCTTGAATTAAAGCATTTTTCCTATTATCTCCTAAAAAACGGGCAGAAACACTCTGCCCGTTTTGCACGAGGGAACAAAAAATTATTTTTTAGGTCTTATAAGAAAAAAACATAAGAGGAAAACCCGATGAAAAAACTTTTAAAAGCATTAACTCTTTTAGTGCTTCTTATCACCGCATTTTCGCTTACCGCCCTTGCGGTAAACTTCCCCGACGTACCCCGTGACGGAAGCGAGAGGGCGAACGCAATATACAAGCTCGCCGATAACGGAATCGTGGGAGGCTACGAGGACGGAAGCTTTCGCCCCGACAACCTTCTCACCCGTGCCGAGCTTTGTAAGATAGTTAATCTCATTTTCGGCTACAATACCCCCGACACCTCGAACTTCAAGGACGTAAAGACGACCGATTGGTTTTATAACTACGTTCTCGTTGCGAAGAAGGCAGGGTATATCAAGGGCTTTGAGGACGAGACCTTCAGAGGAAACACGAACCTCACGAGAGAGCAGACCTGTATAATCATCAGCCGTACCGCAGGACTTTACGACCTTCCCACCTCGACGGTGGTAAAGGATAAGATTTCCGATTGGGCAAAGGCGGACGTTATGAAGGTGATTGCGAACTTCGTAATGTCCCCCGACAAGAACGGAAACTTCAGGGCAACCGAGAATATTACGAGAGCCGAGCTTGCAATGGCGCTCGACGCCTTCGTTAAGGAAAAGCCCGTTCAGCCCTCAACACCCTCGGTAGGACCTACCGTTCCCGTCGGACCTTCTACTCCTTCGGTGACGAGCTATACCGTTAAGTTCTACGATGCCGAGGGCAAGGTGATAAGCACACAGACTGTAACGCAGGGTTCGTCTGCTACTGCACCCGCTTCGCCTGCAAAGGCAGCCGACAAGGAGTACACCTATACCTTCAAGGGCTGGAGCAAGATTTACACAGTCGTTTATTCGAACCTCGATATCCACCCCGAATATAACAAAACTTTAATAAAATATACCGTTAAGCTCGATTACGGAAGCGGCACGACGGGTACGATGCCCTCAAGCGTCGAGGCAGGGTATAAGGAGACGCTTCTCTCCCTTCTTCCCACCGAAGGATTTGAAAACGGAAACAAGTATTTTGCAGGCTGGTACGCAGGGGATAATCTCATTGATACCGAGACCTACGCCGACCTTACTACCGACACACTTACGGCGAAGTGGGTAACGAGATTTACAGTCAAGTTTTATGACGCCGAGGACAAGGAAATAAAGACCGAAACCGTAAGCTACGGCGAAAGCGCAACCGCACCTACCGAGACACCCACAAAGGCAGAGGACGACGAATATACCTACGCCTTTGCAGGTTGGGATACCGACGGAGACGAAACTAAGGACGAGGGCTACAAGAGCGTTTCGAGCAACCTCGACGTTAAGCCAATATTCGGCAAAACCGCGAAAACCTATACCATCACTCTTGATTACGGCACGGGCGCAACGGGTACTATGCCGACGAGTGTTGAGACTACATATAGCGGACTTCTTACCGACGTTCTTCCCTCAAAGGGCTTCAAGAACGGCGACAGACTCTTCGATGCGTGGTTCGACGGCGACGAGCGAATAGACGATGAGACCTACGCCGACCTTTCCTCCTCCACTCTTACGGCAGGCTGGAAGGCAGACCACGAGGTACTGAAGGAAACAGAGACGGTCAGAACACAGATGTCGAATATCATCAGCGAAATAGATAACGCAACAGGCTTTACGAGAGAGCAGGAGGATGCTCTCAAGCCCGTAAGAGACGCAATAGAGCTTGCTTATAAAGATGCATGCCTCGGAATAAGAGTAGATAAGGAATACGTCCTCGAGACCTACGGCGACCCCTATATCAAGACGGCATCCCAGCGCTACCACGCACTTTCGGACAAGACGCTTTTCCGTACGGCAATAGGCAGTAACCTCACCCTCGAAACTGTTAATTACCTCATATGGTTCTTTGACGTAGATATTGAAGGTAAGTAACAAAAAAGGAGCTGTAAAAAAATACAGCTCCTTTTTTTGTTGAAAATTTCATAGCTTTGTGGTATAATACAAAATAGGTATATCTTTGTCTTGAAAGGGGCTCACAATGGAAGAAAAAGTCAGAAAAATAACCTTTTGGAAGGTTATAAAATGGGTAGCTATGGCGATAAGCGCGCTTGTATATATCGTGTCCTTGTGGCGCATTTTCGTTTCCTGCGACGCCGACCTGTCGGACGACATAATTCTCACCTCCGAGGAAAAGACGGCGTTTGAAGACCTCGACCTCGATTATCCCCTTTATAACTATCAACCGATTTCCTGGACGAGCGACGATGGAACGATACAGATAAAGAATATTTATTACCTCGAGCCTATCTCCGAGCTTCAGCTCACCGTCAGATACAGAATTTCGAGCTACGAGACCGACGAGAACGAAAAACCGTTCTATTATAATATAAGAGTGGTAAACGAGGACGAGAGCGAAACCGTTTACGATGATCTCGAAAGCCACACCGAGACGAGATTTAACTATAAATATATAAGGCTCTGTGCCGATGAAATAAAGGTAGACGGCGGAGAGAAACAAACGAGCAGAGTACAGAGGGTAGACGAGGAGGGCAAGACCACCTACGAGACCGTCACCGAAACGGTGGGGGGAAATAAGGTCTACCTCGACATCTACGACAGCGAAAGCGATGAGCTTCTCTACTCCTTCGTCGTTGCGGGTAAAACAGTCAGCGGCGTAAGGACGAGAAGAACGAAGGTCGATACGAGAATTATAAACTAAAAAGGAGGCGGTTGAATGTATATAGCGGAAGTAAGACTTCTTTCCTGTCTTTTACCCTTCGACCGCCCGTATAGCTATATAAGCGACACTCCCTTGAAGGCGGGACACGTCGTTGCGCTTCCCTTCGGAAGCTCTAACAGAAATCAATACGGGGTCGTCACCTCTACTTCAGAGGGGGAGGGCGAGGGACTGAAAAGAATACTCTTTGCCCTGCCCGAGCTTTATTCCCTCACCCCCCTTCAGCTCGGCTGCGCCGAGTATATAGCCGACCGCTTTTTCTGCACCCTCGGCGATGCCGTAAGGCTTATGCTTCCGACGGGGCTTGATATCGAGACGGCGGAATACCTTGTCAAGGGAGAGAGGTTTTCTCTTCTTGAAGAGGGCGAAATAAAAAGCGAGCTTTCGGAAAACGAAAGAGTATATATAAAAGGAAGATTTAACAAGGCGGATATCCTTCCTCTCGTCAGAGCCTCGAAGGTACGGCTTATGACCGAGGCGGTCTGCCACGTAAATGAGAAAAAGGAGCGCTTCATAAGGCTTTTGTCGGCACAAGACCTCGACGAAAAACTGAAGGGCGCAAAGCAGAAGGATAAATATATAAGGGCTATCGAGCACCTGAAGGGAGGGGAAGCCTTCTCGGTCAAGTCACTCTCGGAGCTTTATTCTCTCACGCCGAGCAGTATCTCCTTTCTTGAAAAAAGAAAAATTGCCGAAATCTTCGAGGAGTCGGTGGAGCGCACGCTATATAACGTCAAAAAAAGCGAAAGCCCCATAAAAATAACGCTCTCGGAGGAGCAGAGACGGGCGTATCTTGCCCTTGACGAGCTCTATTCCTCCCCCGATGCGGCGGCGGCACTGCTTTACGGCGTTACGGGAAGCGGAAA
>JAZQUE010000001.1:0-1410 GCA_045631145.1 Eubacteriales bacterium | reverse complement strand
CCGAAGAGTACATGAGCTCGACGTCTCGCTTTCTTCCGTCCTCTGTGGTAAATAGAGCGTCACTTATTTGATTTTCATTATAAACACTTTGCCATTCGGCGTCGAAAGCAAGTGCGTTTATAAGATACATAATTGCTGCCTCGGGAATTTCATCAAGTATATCCTTTATCATTCCGTCGGTGTTGTCCTCTACCCAGTCGTTTATTTCTTTAAGGGTAGAATTATCGAAAGGAGCTTTATAGATTCCCGCACCGTAATAATCGGCGTTAGTCTGAAGAAAATCTGCATTAACCTCTAGGGACTCGGTATCCTTGAACCAAATCGAATTTGCAAGGCTCAGCTTATATTTATCTTCCTCGGCCAGATTTTTTATATACGAGCTTACCCATATGTTTAGCTCTTCTATCGGCATACCGAGAACGGCTTCCATCTGAGAAAGAGTTTTGGTATCGGCACCGTTTGCCGTCATAGAAAGGGCTACGAGAACGGAAAGAGGAGAGATAAGGACGTTTTCATCTTCCTTAACGCTTTCCTTGAATAAACGAACGGCAAAATCGGTAACCGCTTGGTTATTTACGTCGGAAAGCTCGGTGCGTTTCTCGGCGTCGGGGTTGGGCTTAATGTTTTCCATAAGATTGTCGGACTGTGGCACACTACACGCCGTAAAGACGGATAACGTAAGAATAACTGTAAGAATAAGAGATACGAGCCTTTTCATTTTTTCCTCCTTTGCTGTTCGTGTGATAACCGAAATAAGTTAGGTTAAGATATCCCTTTCGATAAGGTTTTTTCATCATTTATAACCGCTATCAACGGTCGTATATTTGTTAAAAGTTCGCCGTTATCCCCGTAGTTATATAAAATAAAGCCGAGATAAACTGTTTTTTCTTTGTGACTTGCTTTTATAATTATCTCAAGCTCTCCACTTCCTGCACCCGCAAATAAAGCGATTAATTCGCCGTTTGTATAATCTGAAGGTAACTCGAAAATAACCTTGTAATACTTTTCGGTCACGATATCGTGCATATAAAGCTCAAGTCCCGACCAAAAGCAATAATATTTGGTAAGCCCGCCGATTACAGAACCCGTCAGAATTGCGTTTTCCGTGTCTTCGGGAAGTGATATAATTTCTTCCATTTCGCTGTAAATTGTTACCGACGAGACGTCTTCATTAACAGAAATTTCGCTTTCCAATTTAAGCTCTTTGGAATTATTTGAAGAGATGGGCGTTGTGTTATCACAACCAACTGACGATAAAAGCAGAAGTAAGGAAGTCAGGGTGATAAAAGCTTTCTTCATTGAAATATCCTCCTTCTATTTTTAAGTAATTAGACGGAAAAAATAAACTTTTGTTCCTTAAGATTTAATTAAACTGCTTTAGCTTCTTCAGATATTTTATAAGTCGGAGGC